>JAENXP010000809.1 GCA_016649475.1 Burkholderiales bacterium
CGTCAGATGTGTATAAGAGACAGGACAAGGCCTTGCGCGACAGCGGCGCCGAGTTGCGCCTGCTGACTGACAACGTGCCGGCGATGATTATCTATCTCGACCGCAACATGAATTGCGTCTTTGCCAATGAGCGCTTCGCGGATTTCTTCGGCCTTGCGGTTGCGCACATCGTCGGCAAGCCGCTGCTCGAGATCGTTGGAAGCGAGGCCTACGCGAACGTGGAGGTGCATTTCCGCAACGCGCTACAGGGCCAACCGGTGACGTATCAACGGATGTTGCGGCTCGAAGGCGGCGCGCAGCGGTGGCTGGAGGTCAAGCTGGTGCCCCGCGCGGCCGAGCACGGAAGCATCCCCGGGTGCTACGCCATGTCGATCGATATCACCGAACAAAAGCAGACGGAGGAGGCGCTGCGCGACAGCGTGGAGCAAATGCGCATGTTTACCGACAACGTTCCGTCGATGACGGTTTCCTGGGACGAAAATCTCCGCTGCCGTTTCGCCAACAAGCGCTTCGCCGAGTTTTACGGCCTCGCGGTCTCGGACCTCCCGGGAAAGCACGCGCGCGAGGTCATCGGAGAGGACGCGTTCCGCGACGTCGAAGATCATTTTGCATTGGTACTGCGGGGACATCCCGACGCTTATCAGAGGCTGCACAAATTCGCGAACGGCAGTTCCCGCTACATCGAGGTCAAACTCCTGCCGCACGTGACGCACGACGGCGGAATACTTGGCTGTTACGCGGTCACCACCGACATAACCGAACAAAAAGAGGCCGAGCAGCGCATCCAGCACCTGGCGCACCACGACAACCTTACCGGACTCCCGAACCGGCTGCTTTTCAACGACCGCCTGGACCAGTCGATCAGCCTCGCCAGGCGCGATGCCGGCCAGTTTGCCCTGCTATACCTCGACCTGGACAAATTCAAACCGGTGAACGATGCCTTTGGACACAATATCGGCGATGCGCTCTTGCGCGTTGTCGCCGACAGAATACGCGAGCAGGTACGCGAATCGGACACCGTCGCCCGCATCGGTGGCGACGAGTTCGCGGTGATCCTGCGCGACATAGGCGACCGCGAAGACGCCGTGATCGTCGCCGAGAAAATCGTCGCGGTGCTGGCACAGCCGTTCCATCTGGAGTCGCAGGAGCAGCAGGTGGATATCGGCACAAGCATCGGCATCGCGCTATATCCGGACGATGCCCGGGACCACGAAACCCTGATCAAGCTTGCGGACGCAGCCATGTACAGCGCGAAAGCGCACGGATCCTGCTACCGCTTTTTCGCCGCCTAGCGGCGCAGGGAGTACTCATGGAAATGACCGGAATCCCGTTCGCAACGACCGACTGGTCGAAGATCGAAGCAACCGAACATAAAGGCGAGCGCGGCGTAGCCTACTGGCGCACGCGCCAGTTTGGGTCCATACGCGTGCGCCTGGTCGAATATACGCCGGGCTATGTGGCGGACCATTGGTGTTCGAAGGGCCACATACTGTTCTGCCTGGAAGGCGAACTGCACACCGAACTTCAGGACGGGCGGAGGTATGTATTGCAGCCGGGGATGAGCTATCAGGTTGCCGACGGCGCCGAAGCGCATCGCTCGTCCACGACGGTGGGGGCGAGGCTGTTCGTAGTCGACTAAGCTCCTAGCTCC
>JAENXP010000153.1 GCA_016649475.1 Burkholderiales bacterium
GCTCGGCGATGCGCTCGGCGTACCCCCGGTCGGCATCGCCGATTATGGTGACCACGGCGCGCCCGGCGATATAGTTCTCGCGATAGAAGTCCTGCACATCCTCGCGCGTGATGCGCAGTACGGTCTCCGGCGTCGGCGCCAGCGCGTAAGGATGCGCCGCGTACATCAAACGGTAGAAGGCCCTTCCCGCTATCGCGCCGGGCTTGGTCTCCTCCTCCCTGACGCCATCGACCAGGCGCGCCTTCTCGCGTTCGAACGCCGCGTCGGGAAATAACGGCGTCTGCAGGATCTCCGCAAAAGTCGAGATTGCCTGCGTGCGTTCCTTTTCGCTCGACAGGGTACGAAGCGACAGCCCGGCGCGGTCGCGATCCGCGTCGCCGCCCAGTTGCGCGCCGACGTCGGCGATGCGCCGGCTTATCTCCTCCTCGGAGTGCGCGGCGGATCCGGCTTTGATTAGCGTATGGGTGAGCCCGGCAAGCCCTGCCTTTGCGGCAGGCGCACGCCTGCCGCCAGCGTCGAAATCGACGTTGACGTCGAGCATCGGAAGACTGTGACTTTCGACGAAATAGACGCGAGCGCCCGAAGCCGCGGTCCAGTGCTGGATCGGCAACGTAGCTTGCGCCGTGGCCGCCGCCAGCGACAATGCCGCCGCGGTTATGAGGCATAGGTATTTTCTTGCTTCGCGGTCGATGCGCTTCACCATTTCAGTGCCTCCCGCCGGGCGGCGGCCGCTTTTGCGCCTGTTCCAGCGGCTGCGGGTCGAGCACGACCACGGTGAGTTGATCGTCGACGAAGTACTGCTTTGCCACGGCGCGCACCTGCTCGGCGCTTACCGCTTTGATGCCCTCGAGTGCTTTATCGATGTCCCGGTAGGACAGGCCCGCTGTCTCGAAGCGCCCGATTTCCATCGCCTGGCCGAAAATCGAATCGCGCTTGAATACCTGGCTCGCCACTTGCTGCGCCTTCACGCGCGCAAGCTCGTCCTCGGTCACGCCTTCTTGCACCAGGCGCGCGAGCTCGGCACGCAAGCCGGCTTCCAGTTCGGCCACGGTCCTGCCCTGGCTGGGGGTCCCCTCGAGGAAACACATCCCCGGACCGCGCGCGGTCAAATCATAGCTCGCCCCTGCCTCGCTCGCCACGCGACTCTCGCGCACCAGCGACTGATTCAGTCGCGCCGATTCGTTGCCGTCGAGCACCCCGGTCAGCACGTCCAGCGCATACGCCTGCCAGTCCTTGTCCGCATCGCGCAGTACCGGGCATTTCCAGCCCATCAGCAGATACGGAAGCTCGGCCGGCGCCTTGACCACCAGGCGGCGCACGCCGCGCTGTTCCGGTTCGACCTGGGGCTTGCGTGCGGGCACGGGCCTGGACTTGATCCGACCGTAATATTTTTGCGCCAGGGCGAACACCTCGTCCGCCTTGACGTCCCCGACCACGACGACGAAAGCGTTGTTGGGCGCGTACCAGCGCGAGTACCAGTCGCGCGCGTCGAGATGGTTCATATTGACGAGATCGTTCATCCATCCTATGACCGGGCGGCGGTAGGGATGAGCGAAAAAGGCCTCTGCGTTGAGGGCTTCGTTCACCAGGGCGCGCGGGCGGTCCTCGGTGCGCAGCCGCCGTTCCTCCATCACCACCTTGATCTCGCGCGAGAATTCGGACTCGGTCACCAGCAGATTGGACATGCGATCGGCTTCCAGCCGCAGCATCAGTGGAAGAGCGGCCTTCGGCACCTGCTGGAAATAGGCGGTGTAGTCACGGCTGGTAAAAGCATTCTCGCGCCCGCCCGCAGCTGCGATGCGGCGCGAGAACTCGCCGCTCGCGACAGTTTTGGTGGCCTTGAACATCAGGTGCTCGAGCACATGCGCCACACCGCTGGTGCCGCTCACTTCATCCATGCTGCCGGCGACGTACCAGACCATGTGCACCGCCGTAGGGGCGCGATGGTCTTCCTTCACGATCACGCGCAAGCCATTGGCGAGCTTGCGCTCATGCACCCCGGTCTGCGCTCCGGCGGTGCTCACGGCCACGGCCGCGACCAGCGCAAACAAACAGCGAAACATCGGTACTCTCATCCACGTCCTTCTGTGCGTTGTTGGAACAGGGGGACTTCCTTGCGGGCCTGGATCCCCTGAATCAGAGGTAGCCCTGATTTGAAGCCATGATCGCGTCAGCGACTCAATCAGGGCTTCCCTGTTAAAATGCGGGGCCTATCTTAGCGGTTTTTGCAGCCAGCCGCGCGAACCTCCATGTTAAGTTTCCTCAAGAAATCCGCCGACGCAGCACCGGTTCCGTCCTGGAGTGAACGACTCAAGGCCGGACTGGCGCGCACGCGCGCGCAAGTGGGCGGCCTGTTCGGCGGCGGCAAGATCGACGCCGCACTCTACGAAGAGCTGGAAGTAGCGCTACTTTGCGCCGACACAGGCGTCGCGGCCACCAGTTTCCTGCTGGAAAATCTGCGCCAGCAAGTGCGAAAGAAAGGCCTGACTGAACGCCAGGAGCTGAAAGCCGCACTGCGGGAAGCGCTGGCGACCCTGCTGTCACCGCTGGAACGGCCGCTGACGGTCGAAGGGCATTGTCCCTTCATCATCATGCTGGCCGGGGTCAACGGCTCCGGCAAGACCACGTCCATCGGCAAGCTGGCGAAATTTTTCCAGGCGCAGGGAAAAAGCGTGCTGCTCGCCGCAGGAGACACGTTTCGCGCCGCTGCACGCGAACAGCTCGCGATCTGGGGCGAGCGCAATCAGGTTGCGGTCATCACCCAGCAGGGCGGCGACCCGGCAGCGGTGATTTTCGACGCAGTGCAGGCGGCGCGCGCGCGCAAAATCGATATCGTGCTCGCCGATACGGCCGGACGGCTTCCGACCCAGCTGCATCTGATGGAAGAGATACGCAAGGTCAAGCGGGTCATCGCCAAGGCCGATGCGAGCGCACCGCATGAGGTGTTATTGGTGCTCGACGCCAATACCGGACAGAACGCGCTCAGCCAGGTAAAAGCCTTCGACGACGCGCTGGGACTGACCGGCCTCATCCTTACCAAGCTCGACGGTACGGCCAAGGGCGGTGTGATCGCGGCCATCGCTCGGGAGCGCCCAGTGCCCATACGCTTCATCGGCATCGGCGAGGGCATCGACGACCTGCGTCCGTTCCTGGCACAGGACTTCGCCACGGCATTGATCGATACGGATTGAACCTGCGCTTGTATCCTGTTTTTCGATGATCAGTTTCAGCCAGGTGCGCAAGAGTTATCGCGGCGGCCATGAGGCGCTGTGCGAACTCTCATTCACGGTCGAACCGGGTGAAATGGTGTTCATCACCGGCCGCTCGGGCGCGGGCAAGAGCACCCTGCTCAAGCTCATCCCCGCGATCGAACGCCCGACGAGCGGAACGGTGCTGGTGAATGGTCAGAACATCGGCAGCATGCGCCGCGCCGCCATCCCTTATCTGCGGCGCAATCTGGGGCTCATTTTTCAGGACCAGAAACTGCTCTATGACAGGAGCGTATTCGACAATGTCATGCTCCCGCTCGCCTTCACCGGCCACACGCATAAAGACGCCGCGAGACGTGCGCGGGCGGCCCTGGACAAGGTAGGCCTGCTGGCACGGGAAAAGGCCAACCCGATCACGCTCTCGGGGGGAGAACAGCAGCGGCTGTGCATCGCCCGCGCCGTGGTCAATCGCCCCGGCATTCTGCTCGCCGACGAGCCGACCGCGAGCCTGGACACGACTTCCGCCGCCGAAGTCGTGGAGATGTTCCGCTCGTTCAATCAGGTCGGCGTGACCGTGCTGATCGCGACCCACGACGAAGCCCTGGTCCAGCGCCTCAATCCACGCGTGCTGGCGCTCAAGCAAGGGAGGCTGGAGCCGTGAGTACCTGGCTGCGCCAGCACTGGCAGACCTTCCGCCTGACGCTCGGGCGACTGGCGCGCAATCCTCTTGCCACCCTGCTCAATGTAACGGTGATCGGCGTCGCCCTGGCATTGCCCCTGGGCGGCTATATGCTGCTGCAGAATCTGGGCGGCGTGGCACATCAGGTTACCGGTAATCCTCAGGTCAGCCTGTTCCTCGCCCGCGATGCGAACAAGGACGATATTTCCGCGCTCGAGGCGCGCCTGAAGCAGATTCCGGGCGTGCGTGCACCGCGCTTCATTTCACGCGACGAGGCCTTGGAGGGACTGCGGCAGTCGGAGAACCTGTCCGACGTCATCGCCGCGCTGCGCACCAATCCCCTGCCCGACGCTTTCGTGCTCGAGACCAACGGCGGCGCGGCCGAAGTGGAAAAGCTGGAGGCGCAGTTGAGGGCCTTGCCCAAAGTCGCGCATGTGCAACTGGACTCGACCTGGGTAAAGCGGCTGGAGAGCCTGCTGGCCCTGGGCCGGATGACCGTGCTGATCCTGGCCACGCTCTTGGCATGCGGGCTGGTGGCGGTGACGTTCAATACTATTCGGCTGCAGATCGTGACGCAAAAAGACGAGATCGAAGTGAGCAAGCTGATAGGCGCAACCGACTCCTTTATCCGCCGCCCCTTTTTCCACCTGGGTCTCATCCAGGGCGGATTGGGGGGGATGGCCGCGCTCGCCATCGTCTACCTGAGCATGCATGTGCTCAATCGCAGCATCCTTCAAGTGGCGCAGCTGTATGGTTCGGATTTCAGGCTGAATTTCTTCGGACTTCCCGACTGCCTCGCCCTGCTTGCCTTTGCAGCCGTCCTCGGATGGCTCGGGGCGTATATGTCAGTGAGTAGACACTTATCTGGAATAGAGCCACGGTAGTCGCTGTGCGTAGGCCTGCTCCGCACCGATAGGCGTGGTCAGGGGAACTTTTTCAGGCTATTGGCACTCGAAGCCCGAGAGTGCTAAAATCGAGCTGTATTTCGGACCAGAACTTGGCGCGAGGAGTATCTTAAGTGCAAGCCGCCGAGCGCCAAGCTTAGAAGGAGTCTAAACATGAATCAAGTTATGACCTTGCCCGTGCCTTCCCTGGTGGGAAGCCTGGAGACCTACGTCGCGACGGTCAACCGCTTTCCGCTGCTGACGGCGGAAGAAGAGTTGCGTCTTGCGCGCAAGTTGCGCGACGAGAACGACATCGACGCCGCGCGCGCCCTGGTCGTCTCGCATCTGCGCGTGGTTGTCTCAATCGCGCGCGGCTACCTGGGCTACGGATTGCCGCACGCCGATTTGATCCAGGAAGGCAATATCGGTCTGATGAAAGCGGTGAAGCGCTTCGATCCTGAACGCAATGTACGGCTGGTGTCTTTTGCCATCCACTGGATCAAAGCCGAAATACACGAGTTCGTCCTCAAGAACTGGCGGCTGGTCAAAATCGCCACTACCAAGGCACAAAGAAAGCTGTTTTTCAATCTGCGCTCCATGAAGGAGGGCCTGGGGCCGATGTCGCAGGACGCGATCGAAGACATGGCCAAGCAGCTCCGCGTCAAGCCGGCCGAGGTGCGGGAAATGGAAATGCGGATCTCGGGCCAGGATGTCGCTCTGGAAGCCAACGACGACGACGAGGACAGCTACGCGCCGATCGCCTATCTGTCGGATTCGGACAACGAGCCCTCGAAATTGCTTGAATCCGACGAAACCGAGCGCGGCGGCGCACAAGGCCTGCAAACAGCCCTTGCCAGCCTGGACCAACGCAGCCGGCGCATTATCGAGGCGCGCTGGCTGCGTGAAAAGGATCCGGCGACCTTGCACGACCTCGCGGCCGAATTCAAGGTTTCAGCCGAGCGCATCCGCCAGGTCGAGGTCAAGGCGATGCAGAAAATGAAAAGCCTGCTCTCGGCAGGGTAAACCACGCCCCAAAGCACTGGGAACCCGTTGCAGAGCAAGTTTTGCAACGGGCCAAATTGAGGGGGGCGCGAGGGTCCGAAGAAGAACGGAATCCCTTGGTTCCAGACCGGCGTCCCCCGACTCCGAAACGACCTACGAGTTCATTTCAAAATGAGGGGATACCTCCCCTCATGCTCCCCTAAGTCGGGGGCCATTTCGGTAATTCTGAAATGGCCTCTAAGCCTCTTTGAGCAGGCTGCGCAGATCGGCCGCCAGATTTGCGCCGCCGTCGCCGTGGCGCACGAACAGCCGCACCCGCCCCCGGGGATCGAATACATAGCTGCCTGCGCTATGGTCCAGCGTATAGCTGCTGGGCGTGGGGCCGGTGTGTTTCTGGTAGAACACGCGAAATTCCTTGGCTGTCTTCGCGGTGGTATCCAGGTCGCCGTACAGACCGAGGAAGCTCGGGTCGAACGCCGGGA
>JAENXP010000259.1 GCA_016649475.1 Burkholderiales bacterium
GGCGATCCGCGCGGACGGTTTCTCGTCCGCGCGACATTGCGATGCCAATCATGTCAATACTTGATTCGCAAGTGAGTACGCCCAAAGATCTCGCTGGCTGGCTCGCCTATATCGAGCAGCAGCATCCGCAGGCCATCGCGCTTGGCTTGGAGCGGGTCGTTCGCGTGCGCGATGCGATCGGCCTCGCACCCACGGTTCCGGTCATCACCGTTGCCGGCACCAACGGCAAGGGCTCGACTTGCGCCATGCTCGAAGCCATTCTCGACGCCGCCGGCTACCGTGTCGGCCTGTACACTTCACCACACCTGTTGCACTACAACGAACGTGTGCGCATCGGAGGGCGGGAGGCCGACGATGAGGCGCTTGTTTCTGCATTCGCGAGGGTGGAAGCGGCAAGGACCGGAACCGGCGAGGATATCCAGCTGACTTATTTCGAGTTCGGCACGCTCGCGGCAGTGGATCTGTTCCTGCGCGACGCGGTGGACGTGATGGTGCTCGAAGTCGGCATGGGCGGACGCCTGGATGCGGTGAATGCTTTTGACGCCGACTGCGCCATCGTCACCAGTATCGGCATGGATCACATGGATTACCTCGGAGCCACGCTCGAGGCCATCGGCCATGAAAAGGCCGGCATCATGCGCGCTGGAAAACCGGCCGTGCTCGCCGATCCGGCGGTGCCGGCATCGGTGCTGGCGCATGGGCGGGCGATTGGCGCGCGCCTGCAGCGCAGCGGTCAAGAGTTCGGCTACGACAGGGAACCTGACGCGTGGTCGTTCTGGGGCGCGGCGGGCAGGAAAACCGGCCTGCCCTACCCGGCGCTGCGCGGTCGCGTCCAGCTGCAAAACGCGAGCGCAGCACTGGCTGCATTGGAGACGCTGAGCAAACGTCTGCCGGTGTTCCCGCGCGACCTGCGCCGGGGGTTGGCTGCAGTCGAATTGCGCGGGCGCGTTCAGCTGCTGCCGGGGCGTCCCGCGGTGTTGCTCGACGTGGGTCACAATCCGCAGGCGGCGGCAGTGCTCTGCGAAAATCTGTCCGATATGGGGCCTTGCTCCGGCACGTCGGCGGTATTCGGCATGCTGCGCGACAAGGACATCGCCGGCGTGGTGGGACTGCTCGCCGGGCACATAGACCGGTGGTTCGTGTGCACCTTGCCCCCGCCGCGTGGTGCGCGGGCGTCCGAGCTGGCGCAGGTGCTGCGGCAGGCTGGAGTGGACGCGGTGAGCGAGTGCGAGAATCCCGCGGCAGCTTACGCGGCCGCCTGCAGCGGTGCCGCCGAAAATGATAGAATTATTGTGTTCGGATCCTTTCATACTGTGGCCGACGTGATCGCTACCCGGGAAAGGTCTTGACGGCCTCTTCAGAGTTGACGAAAAGGCCCTTGGGCGTAGGGTAATCGAGGGGGCAGGGGATGGGTCCCCGGCTCTCCCATCGTGATCCCGCGTTTGTTTGTGACGGACTAAAAGGCGTAGATGGCGGAAAGCGAAGAAGCATTGCAGCTGAAGCGGCGCGCCCGGCGCCGCCTGGTCGGCGCCATTGCCTTGGTGACCTTTGCCGTCATTATCCTGCCGCTGGTACTGGACAAAGAGCCTGGCCCCGCCGGTCCGCTGCTCGACGTGCAGATCCCCAGTCAGGAATCGGGCGGCTTCAATACCCGCATTCTGCCGCCTGTGCCCGCGCTGCCCGCAGCGCCGGCGTCCGAAGAAAAGGCCGTGACCGCTCCCGTCGATGTCAAACCGCCGCCGGTCGCGCCGGCGCGCCCCGCAGCGAAGGCAGAACCGAAGGTTGCGCCCGAGGCACCCAAGGAGGCGAACAAGGCCGATGCGTTGCGCGCGCAGGCTGCTCTCAACGATCAAGCGTGGATGGTACCCCTCGATGCGTTTTCCGATATGAAGAACGTAACGCAGCTGCGGGCCAAGCTGTCTGCAGCCGGAGTAAAGTCCTATACCGAATCAGTCAAGACCAGCAAGGGTGAGTTGACGCGCGTGCGCGCGGGGCCGTTTGCCAGCCAGAAAGCTGCCGAGAAGGCGCGCGCCAAGCTGAGCGCGATGGGACTCAAGCCCGGCGCAGTCGCGAGCCGATGACGTGGTTTGATTATGCGGTAATTGGCATCGTTGGCCTGTCGGTGCTGCTGGCGGCGTTTCGGGGTGTGGTGAGGGAAATCACCGCACTGGCGGGGTGGGTGGCGGCCCTGATCCTTTCAGGACTGTTTGCGCAGGAACTGGCACAATGGCTGCCGGCGAGTTTGTCGCACATACTGAGGGCGGTCATCGCCTACCTGGTGATCTTCCTCAGCGTGCTGCTGCTGTCCGGGGTGATCGGCTTGCTGCTGGCGAAGCTATTCCACGCTGCAGGCTTGGGAGTAACCGACCGCGCGGTGGGCGCCCTCTTCGGATTCTTGCGCGGGGCGGTGATCGTGTTGGTCGGGGTAATGTTCGCTGGATTGACCAGTCTGCCGAAAGAGCCTTTCTGGCGCGAGGCGGCGCTGTCCGGTCCGGTTGAAACCGCAGTGCTGGCCGTGAGGCCGGCGCTACCGAAAGATTTGGCGCAACGCATCCGTTACAGGTGAAACCATGTGCGGGATTCTCGGTGTAGTGGCAAGGACCCCGGTCAACCAGTTGCTCTACGATGGGCTCCTGGTGTTGCAACATCGAGGCCAGGACGCGGCCGGTATCGCTACTTCCGAGGGGCAAACTTTTCACATGCACAAGGGCGGCGGCCTCGTGCGCGACGTCTTTCATACCCGCAATATGCGCGCCTTGCCTGGCAACATGGGCATTGCACACTGCCGTTATCCCACAGCGGGCTCGGCTTCCAGCGCCGCTGAATCGCAACCGTTTTACGTCAACTCGCCATTCGGAATCGTGCTCGGTCACAATGGCAATCTCACCAATTCGGAGAGCCTGAAGCAGGAGATGTTCCGCCAGGACCTGCGTCACATCAACACCAATTCGGATTCCGAAGTGCTGCTGAACGTGCTGGCGCACGAATTGCAGGAGGCGTCAACCAACTACAAGCTCGATCCACAGATCATATTTACCGCGGTTGCCAATGTGCACCGGCGCTGCCGCGGCGCCTACGCGGTGGTGGCGATGATCGCCGGTTACGGCCTGCTCGCTTTCCGTGACCCCTACGGCATACGCCCGCTGGTGATCGGACGGGTCGACACCGGCAACGGCTACGAATACCTGGTGGCTTCAGAATCGGTTGCGCTGGATACGCTGGGCTTCCAGATCGTGCGCGACGTTGCACCGGGGGAGGCCGTATTCATCGACGAAGATGGCAATTTCTACAGCCGCCAGTGCGCGGGGAAGACCTCGCTCAACCCGTGTATTTTCGAGTATGTCTATCTTGCGCGCCCGGACTCGCTCATGGACGGGGTGTCGGTATACGAGACGCGGCTGCATATGGGCGAGCAGCTGGCGGCGAGAATCAGGACCCAGTATGCTCATCTGGACATCGACGTGGTGATCCCGATTCCGGATTCCAGCCGTCCCAGTGCCATGCAACTCGCCCTGAACCTGGGCCTGTCCTACCGCGAGGGATTCGTCAAGAACCGCTATATCGGCCGCACTTTCATCATGCCTGGCCAGAGAGAGCGCAAGAAGTCGGTGCGGCAGAAGCTGAACGCTGTGGCGATGGAATTCAAGGGCAAGAACGTGCTGCTGGTCGACGATTCTATCGTGCGCGGCACCACCAGCCATGAAATCGTGATGATGGCGCGCGAGTCCGGCGCCAACCGGGTTTTTTTCGCCTCGGCTGCACCGCCGGTGCGCTATCCCAATGTCTACGGAATCGACATGCCCACACGCCAGGAACTGATCGCCAATGGCCGCAGCCACGAGGAGATTGCGCGCGAGATCGGCGCCGACGCACTCATCTACCAGGATCTGGACGCGCTCAAGGCCGCGGTGCGCGAGGCCAATCCGCGGCTCACCGAATTCGAAACCTCCTGCTTCGACGGCAATTACATCACCGGGGACGTTACGCGTGAGTATCTGGATAGCGTGGAAAACCACCGCAACTGCGCCCGCGAGGGAATTCACGACGAAGCGGAAGGCAGCCAACTCGACTTGGGACTGGTGGAGACTGATTAATTTCGGAAATTGACAGCTGTGCGCTGCGGTAGTAACGTAGCGATGCGCCGATTTGATGCATAGCTTGCGGGCGCCGCCGGTTCCTGGTTTGCGGATCGGCAAATAAATACAGCTAAAGCGTGGGAAACCCGTCTTAGCCAAAGCTGAGCGGGTTTTTTGCTTTTGGAGTCGTGACATTACGAGGGGATATCCCCAGAGGGAACTTTTCCCTCCAGGGGATCGCGACCTTCGGGGCGCGTCGACTTGTGCTCCATTAAATTGGGCCGCAGCAGCATGAATTTTTTTACCGATATCTGATACGGACGCAATCATGGCAGATGAAACTGAATTCGACACTCTGGCGCTGCGCGCCGGCATCCACCGCAGCCAGTTCCGCGAGCATTCCGAAGCGATGTATCTCACCTCGAGCTTTGTGTTCGAGAATGCCGCCCAGGCTGCGGCCTGCTTCACGGGCAAATCGGAAGGTAATATCTATTCGCGCTTCACCAATCCTACGGTAACCGCCTTTCAGGAGCGTCTTGCGGCACTGGAGGGCGCCGAGGCCTGCGTGGCCACGGCCTCCGGCATGTCCGCCATTCTGGCGATGGCCATGGCCCTGCTCAAGGCGGGCGACCATGTGATTTGCTCGGCCAGTGTGTTCGGCTCGACCGTGACGCTGTTTTCCAACATCATGGGCAAATTCGGCGTCGAAACCACTTTCGTCGCCGGCGCGGACGTCGCTGCCTGGAAGGGCGCATTGCGCCAGAACACCAAATTGCTGTTTTTGCCCAGTTTCTACGTGTAAAAGTCGGACCCGATGGCTATTATGACTGGATATGGAGTGGAAGAATGGCCCCA
>JAENXP010000672.1 GCA_016649475.1 Burkholderiales bacterium
CTATGGTCTTTATGATGCGCCGTGGCGGCGCCGGTGGCTGTTGCGGCGGTGGCGGGCATGGCAAAGACGACAAGCAACATGAGGCCGTGGGCGCGCAAACCAAGAACGCCGCTGCAGGCGGCTGCTGTGGTGGCGGCGGGCACAGCGCAGAGGACAAACGCCCCGAGGCCGAGAGCGCGCACGACGCCGCTGTGCCCGCGGGACATCAGCACTAGGGCACATCGCGTCATGATCCCCGAAATCGGACATTTCGCCCTTATTCTCGCCTTGACGCTCGCGCTGGCCCAGGGCGTATTCCCGCTACTGGGCGCCGCGCGCGGCAAGCTGGCCTGGATGAACGTGGGACGCACCACGGCGCTGGGGCAGTTCCTGCTTGTCGCGATCGCATTCGGCTCGCTGGTCTACGCGTTTGTCAGCAACGATTTCTCGGTGCTCTATGTCGCATCGAATTCCAACACCTCCCTCCCCTTGCAATATCGCATTGCCGCCACCTGGGGCGGACACGAGGGCTCGATGCTGCTGTGGGTGCTGATCCTCGCGGGGTGGGCGGTGGCGATCACGCGCTTCAGCCGCCATCTGCCTGAGGATTTCGTCGCCCGCGTGCTGGGGGTGATGGGGCTGGTCAGCGCGGGCTTTCTCGCCTTCCTGCTGTTTACATCCAACCCGTTCCTGCGGCTGATCCCGTCCCCCGCGGACGGGCGCAGTTTGAATCCGCTGCTGCAGGACATCGGCATGGTGCTGCATCCGCCCATGCTCTACATGGGTTATGTCGGGTTTTCTGTGGCATTTGCATTTGCCATCGCGGCGCTGCTCAGCGGCCGGTTGGACGCGGCCTGGGCGCGCTGGTCGCGCCCCTGGACCACGCTCGCCTGGGTGTTTCTCAGCCTCGGTGTCGCGCTCGGCAGTCTCTGGGCCTACTATGAACTGGGCTGGGGCGGTTGGTGGTTCTGGGATCCGGTTGAGAACGCTTCATTCATACCCTGGCTGGTCGGCACCGCATTGATCCATTCGCTGGCGGTGACCGAAAGACGCGGCGCCTTCAAAGGCTGGACCGTGCTGCTGGCAATCTTCACTTTCTCCCTGAGCCTCCTCGGGACATTCCTCGTGCGCTCGGGGGTGCTCACTTCGGTCCATGCTTTCGCCACCGATCCTGCGCGCGGCACCTTCGTGCTCCTCTTCCTGGGTGTAGTCGTCGGTAGCGCCTTGCTGCTGTTCGCCACGCGCGCCCACCGCATCGGGCTCGGCGGGAGCTTCGATCCGGTTTCGCGCGAGTCCATGCTGCTGTTGAACAACGTGATGCTGGCGGTGGCGGCGGGCTCGGTGCTGCTGGGCACGCTCTATCCGCTCGTGCTCGACGCGCTTTCGGCAGGCAAGATTTCGGTGGGGCGACCCTATTTCGAGGCGGTGTTCATTCCGCTGATGGCGCCGGCCATGTTCCTGATCGGGGTCGGCCCGATGGCGCACTGGAAAAAAACCAGCCTGCCCGATCTCGCCATTCGCCTGCGCTGGGCCTTCGCCGTCGGCCTGGTGACGGCGCTGCTGGTGCCCTTCGCGATGGGAAAATGGAGCACGCCGGTCAGTTTGGGCATCTTGCTGGCCACCTGGATCATCACGAGCAGCCTCGCGGGTCTGCTCGAGCGTCTGCGCCTGTCCCCGATTTCGGGGAGCATATGGGCGAAGCTGGGCGCCAACTCGCGCAGTTACTACGGCATGCAGTTGGCGCATATCGGCGTTGCCGTGTTCATTGCCGGCGCCACTCTGGTCATGGGCTACGAGACCGACAAGGAAGTGCGCATGGGCATCGGCGACACTATTGAAGTCGGCGGCTACAACTTCCGCCTCGAGCGCATTTCAGAAGTGCCGGGCCCCAACTACATCGCGTCGCGCGGCGACGTCAGCGTCACCCGTGACGGGCGCGCCGTGACGATGATGTATCCGGAAAAACGGACCTACGCCGACAAGCAAAGCCCGATGACCGAGGCCGCGATCGATTGGGGCTTTGTGCGCGATCTCTACATCGCTTTGGGAGAGCGGCTCGACCCGAGGACCTGGGCGGTGCGCATCTATCACAAGCCCTTCGTCGAATTTATCTGGCTGGGCTGGCTGCTGATGTC
>JAENXP010000803.1 GCA_016649475.1 Burkholderiales bacterium
CGGCGGCACCGGTGCGGCCAACATCATTCCCGGCAGCATCGAAATACAGTTCAATTTCCGCTATTCCACCGCGAGCAAACCAGACGAACTGCAGAGCCGGGTGCACGCCATACTCGAGCGCCACGGACTCGATTACGAACTGCGCTGGCTGCATTCGGCGGCGCCTTTCCTCACCCCGGAGGGCGAACTGATCGATGCGATGCGCGGCGCGGTACGCGCCGTAACCGGCATCGAGCCGCAGTTGTCCACCAGCGGCGGCACTTCCGACGGCCGCTTCATCATCGACATCTGCCCGCAGGTGGCGGAATTCGGCCCGGTCAACGCCTCCATCCACCAGCTGAACGAGCATATCGAAGTCGATGCACCCGATGCGCTCAAGTCCATCTACCGGCAGGTGCTCGAACGCCTGCTGCTACCGGCCTGAGCACACAACGCGAGGGTCCGTTGACGCTGCGCGCGCTGCTGCGCGAGGCGGTCGCTCAATTCAAGCGCGCCGGCCTTGCTTTCGGCCACGGCACGCATAATGCCCGCGACGAAGCCGTCTATCTCATTTTGCATACGCTCAAACTGCCGCTGGACGAACTCGAAACCGTGCTCGCGCGTCGGTTGAGCACCAGCGAAATCGAGGCGGTGCGCGCCATACTGCGGAGGCGCGTGCGCGAGCGCACGCCTGCCGCCTATCTCACCCGCGAAGCATGGCTGGGGGAGTTCAAATTCTACGTCGACGAACGCACCATCGTGCCGCGCTCTTTCATCGCCGAACTGCTGCGCGACGGACTCGCTCCCTGGGTCGCCGATACGCGGAAGGTGCACAGCGTGCTCGACCTGTGCACCGGCTCGGGCTGTCTTGCGGTGCTTGCCGCGCACGCCTTCCCCGCCGCGCGCATAGACGCCACCGACCTCTCTGCCGCAGCGCTGCAGGTAGCGCGCAGGAACGTCAAGGACTACGCCTTGGGCAAACGCGTGCGGCTGATCCAGACCGACCTGTTCGATCGTCTGGCCGCGCGCCGTTATGACCTGATTCTGTCCAATCCACCCTATGTCAACGCAGCGGCCATGCGCGCGCTGCCACGTGAATACCGGCGCGAGCCGCGACTCGCGCTCGCGGGCGGGCGCGACGGCTTGGCACTGGTGCGCCGCATGCTCGCCGAGGCCGCCGCCCATTTGCAGCCTGAAGGCTTGCTTATCGTGGAGATAGGACATAATCGCGCTGCGCTGGAAGCGGCTTATCCGCGCCTGCCCTTCACCTGGCTCGAAACCAGCGCCGGCGAAGATTTTGTGTTCATGTTGCACCGGGAGGATTTGCCATGAAATCACTCAGGGACCTGCTGACGCTCGATACCCTGCCCGCCGATTGGCGCGCAGCCACCCTGGTCGGCCGTGCATGGCTGCCCGGCGCCTGCGCCGGCCCCTCGCCCATAGCCGTGCGACCGAATGGCGATGTCGTCGACCTTGCCGCGGTTGAGCCGACCATGAGCCAGTTGCTCGCGCGTGCCGACCGCGTAGCACTTGCGCGCAACGCACCGGGAAAGACTGTCTGCTCGGTCGACGCGCTGCTTGCAAACAGCGGCGACGACAGGAATGCCGGTACGCCGTCGCTGCTCGCGCCCAACGATCTGCAAGCCATCAAGGCGAGCGGCGTCACCTTCGTGCAAAGCCTGCTGGAACGGGTGATCGAAGAAC
>JAENXP010000066.1 GCA_016649475.1 Burkholderiales bacterium
ACGGCGTCGGTGCCGTCGAAGCCCTGCAGCGCGTCCTTTGCGCCGGCATCCGCCCCACCCGCACCCGAGCCGCCGCAAATGGTCTCGTAATACTGGTAATCCGCGTTGCCGAAAGTAAAGTTGTTCATCGTGCCCTGGGAGGCGCCCATCACGCCCAGGGCGCCATAGAGGGTGTCGGTGATGCATTGCGAGGTCTCGACATTGCCAGCGACGACCGCTGCCGGATAGCGCGGCCGCAGCATGCTGCCCTCCGGAATGATCACATTGAGCGGCTTCAGGCAGCCGGCATTGAGCGGAATGTCGTCATCGACCAGCGTGCGGAACACGTAAAGTACCGCGGCCATGCAGACCGCCGCAGGCGCGTTGAAATTATTCGGCAGCTGCGCCGAGGTGCCGCTGAAATCGATGGTGGCGCTGCGCGCGGCGTGGTCGATGCTGATCCTGACGCGGATCACCGCGCCCGAGTCCATCTCGTAGCTGAACTCGCCCGGCTTGAGCACGTCGATCACCCGGCGCACCGCTTCTTCGGCGTTGTCCTGTACGTGCCGCATATAGGCGTGCACCACGTCCAGACCGAAGTGCTCGACCATGCGGCGAAGCTCCTGCACGCCCTTCTCGTTGGCCGCGATCATGGCGCGCAGGTCGGCAAGATTCTGCTCGACGTTGCGCGCCGGGTATTTGCCCGAACCGAGGAGCGCGACGGTTTCCGACTCGCGCAGGCGTCCTTGGTCGACCAGGAGGAAGTTGTCGATGAGCACGCCTTCCTCTTCCACCACCTTGCTGTCGGGCGGCATCGAACCGGGGGTGATGCCGCCGACGTCGGCATGGTGGCCGCGCGAACCGACGTAGAACAAAATATTCCTGCCGGCGTCATCGAACACCGGCGTGATCACCGTGATGTCGGGCAGGTGCGTACCGCCGTTGTAGGGCGCGTTGAGCATGTAGATGTTGCCCGGTGAGATCCTGCCCGCGTTCTCGCGCATCACCGTTTTGATCGATTCGCCCATCGAGCCCAGATGCACCGGCAGGTGCGGCGCATTTGCGATCAACTGGCCTTCGGCATCAAAGAGCGCGCAGGAAAAATCCAGCCGCTCCTTGATGTTGACCGAGTAGGCCGTGGCTTCCAGGCGCAGGCCCATCTGTTCCGCGATCGACATGTAGAGATTGTTGAACACCTCCAGCATGACCGGATCCACGTTGGTGCCGATGGCGACGCGCGCGGGGCGCGCCTCGACACGCGCGAGCACCAGGTGGTCGAGCGCTGTCACCTCTGCCTGCCAGCCAGGCTCGACCACGGTGGTGGCATTGGCCTCGGCGATGATCGCCGGCCCTCTGATCTTGTCGCCCGGCCGCAGCGCGTCGCGCAGGAATACCGGCGTGCGGTGCGACCTGCCGCCGCTGTGCATGTCCACCGTATCGGCGGCTTGCAGCGCCGAGTTGCGCGGGCGCGCCGCCGGCGCGGCTTCTGCGGGTGCATCGGACGCGCCGATGGCCTCGATCGAAACGGCTTCAGCCAGCAGCGCGCGATTGGGCATGAGAAAGGAGTAGCGCTTGCGATAGGCGGTTTCGAACTGTTCCACCATATCGGCCACCGAGCCGAACTCTACGATCAGCGCGGAATCGGTGCCGTCGTATCTAAGGTGCACGCGCTGCACCACACGCACCCGATCGGCCGGCACGCCCTGGCCGAGCACCTCGTCGCGCGCCGGACGCGACAGCTGATTCAAGCTGTCTTCGAGCAGTTTCCAGTTGTCCTGCGTCAGCGCCACCTCCACCGCCTGCTCGCGCATGGCGGTGATGTCGGCCAGACCCATGCCATAGGCCGAGAGCACGCCCGCGAGCGGATGGATGAACACTCGCGTCATGCCCAGCGCATCGGCCACCAGGCAGGCGTGCTGGCCGGCTGCGCCACCGAAGCAGCACAGCGTGTATTCGGTCACGTCATGGCCGCGCTGCACCGAAATCTGCTTGATCGCGTTGGCCATGTTGCCCACCGCGATGTCGACGTAACCCTCGGCCACCTGTTCCGGCGTGCGCGCGTCGCCCGTGGCTTCCCGGATTTCACGCGCGAGATCGGCGAACTTGCGCCGCACTATGGCGGCGTCGAGCGGTTCGTCGCCGTCGTGTCCGAACACCGACGGAAAAAACTTCGGCTGGATTTTGCCCAGCATGACGTTGCAGTCGGTTACCGCCAGCGGCCCGTTCTTGCGATAGGACGCAGGGCCCGGATTGGCTGCGGCCGAATCCGGGCCGGCGCGGTAGCGCGCCCCGTCGAAATGCAGGATGGAGCCTCCGCCCGCCGCCACCGTGTGTATGCTCATCATCGGCGCGCGCATGCGCACGCCCGCTACCTGGGTTTCGAAGGCGCGTTCGAATTCTCCGGCATAGTGCGATACGTCGGTCGAAGTTCCGCCCATATCGAAGCCGATGATCTTGTCGAATCCGGCAAATTGCGAGGTGCGCACGGCGCCGACAATGCCCCCCGCCGGCCCCGAGAGGATCGAGTCCTTGCCCTGGAACTGGCGTGCGTCAGTGAGGCCGCCATTGGATTGCATGAACATCAGGTGCACGCCCTGCAGCTCGGAGGCGACCTGCTCGACGTAGCGCCGCAGTATCGGCGACAGGTAGGCGTCGACCACCGTGGTGTCGCCGCGGCTGACGAGTTTCATCATCGGACTCACCTCGTGCGATACCGACACCTGCCCATAGCCGATGGCGCGCGCCATCGCCGCCAGCTGTTTCTCGTGCTCCTGGTAACGGTAGCCGTGCATGCACACGATCGCAATCGAGCGATAGCCCTCGTCATAGGCAGCCTGCAGCTCGCGCCGCGCCTCCTCGACATCCAGCGGGGTCAGCAGCTCTCCGTGGGCACCGACGCGCTCGTCGATTTCGACCACCTTGCTGTAGAGCAGCTCGGGCAGGACGATGTGGCGCGAGAAAATCTTCGGCCGGTTCTGGTAGGCGATCCGCAGCGCGTCGCGAAAGCCCCGCGTAATGAACAGCACCGTGCGCTCGCCCTTGCGCTCCAGCAGCGCATTGGTGGCGACCGTGGTGCCCATTTTCACCACCTCGATCTTCTCCCCCGGAATGGGGGCGCCGTCGGCGACGCCGAGCAGGTGGCGAATGCCGGCGAGCGCAGCGTCGTGGTAATGCTCCGGATTCTCCGACAGCAGCTTGTGCGTGAGCACGGCGCCGTCGGGGCGGCGCGCGACGATGTCGGTGAACGTGCCGCCGCGGTCGATCCAGAATTGCCAGCGTTTTTTGGTCATCTTATTTTTCCGGAGCGGGCGCTGATCAGACCGATGCACGCGTCCACGGGCTTCTGCTAGGATGCGGAAATCATATCACGCGCGATTACGATGAATCACACTGAACCCACTGTTATCGAAGCGCAGGCCATCAGGCAGCGCATACGCCGCGGCGAGCTCACCGGCCACACTTCGGGTCTGGCTGCCGGCTGCGTGCAGGGCAATGTCGTCATCCTGCCCGCCGGCCTGGCATCGGACTTCCTGCGTTTCCGCCAGGCCAATCCCAAGCCCTGCCCGCTGCTGGCCGTATCCGAGCCCGGCAATCCGGCGCTGCCGACGCTGGGCGCGGACATAGACATGAGAAGCGACGTGCCGCGCTACCGCGTATTCAGGAACGGCGCCATGGTCGAGGAGCCCACCGATATCAGCCATCTGTGGCGCGACGACCTGGTGAGCTTCGTCATCGGTTGCTCCTTCTCCTTCGAATGGGCGCTGCTCGAGGACGGGCTGCGCCTGCGGCATCAGGACCAGGGCGTCAACGTGCCGATGTACCGCACCAGCATCCCGACCGTGAGCGCCGGACGCTTTCGCGGCCCGCTGGTGGTGTCGATGCGGCCCTACCGCCCGGCCGACGCCATCCGCGCGATCCAGATCACTTCGCGTTTCCCCGGCGTGCACGGCGCGCCGGTGCATCTGGGCAAACCGGAGCTGATAGGCATCGGCGACCTCGCGCAGCCTGATTGGGGCGATGCAGTGGAGGTGCAGGCGGACGAATTGCCCGTGTTCTGGGCCTGCGGCGTGACGCCCCAGGCGGTGATCGCCGAGGTCAAACCGGATTTCTGCATCACCCACGCCCCGGGATCCATGCTGATCACCGACTTGAACAACAGCCGGCTCGCCGTTCTTTAGCCATACGCTCGTCCAGTGGCAGAGAGCGTAGATTGCGTCGTCATCGGCGCGGGTGTAGTGGGCCTGGCTTGCGCTAGATCGCTGGCGCTGGCCGGGCGCGAAGTCATCGTACTCGAAGCAGCGGGCGCGATCGGCACCGAAACCAGTTCGCGCAACAGCGAAGTCATCCACGCCGGCATTTACTATCCGCCCGGTTCGGTGAAAGCCGCGTCCTGCGTGAACGGCAAAGAGCTTCTGTACCGTTACTGCGAGGCGCGCGGGGTCGCCCACCGCCGCTGCGGCAAATTGATCGTCGCCACGGCGGCGGAGCAGGTGGCGACTTTGCACAGGATCCAGGCGCAGGCCGCGGCCAATGGGGTCCACGATTTGCGCCTGTTGACGGCCGCTGAAGCGAAGGCGATGGAACCCGAGCTGCGCTGCGTGGCCGCGCTGCACTCGCCTTCCACCGGGATCATCGACAGCCATGGCCTGATGCTCGCGTATCAGGGAGAGGCCGAGGACCACGGCGCCATGCTCGCGTTCGAAAGTCCGGTGACGGGTGGCGAGATCGGATCCGACGGAATTGCGCTCGATGTCGGCGGCGCGGAGCCGATGCGGATTTTGGCGCGCACGGTGATCAACAGCGCCGGGCTCATGGCGCAGCGCGTCGCTGCCGCCTTGCGCGGATTTCCACAGGGCAAGGTTCCGCCCTGCCATTACGCCAAAGGCAATTACTACGCCCTTGCCGGCCGCTCGCCGTTTACCCGCCTGATTTACCCGGTGCCCGAGGCGGCCGGCCTGGGCGTGCACCTGACGCTGGATCTGGGCGGGCAGGCGCGTTTCGGTCCGGACGTGGAATGGATCTCCAAAATAGACTACGATGTCGACTTGCGCCGCGCAGACGGCTTTTACCGGGCGATACGCGATTACTGGCCGGGCCTTAGAGATGGACAACTGGCGCCGGGCTATGCCGGCATACGGCCCAAGTTGGGCGGCTCCGACCAGGCGGCCAGCGATTTCGTGGTCCAGGGGCCGGATGACCACGGGGTAACCGGTCTGATCAACCTGTTCGGGATCGAATCGCCGGGGCTGACCGCATCACTGGCGCTTGCTGAGCATGTTGCCCGGATTGCCTGCCGCACCTGAAGTCGAATCAGATCCTGAAACGAATCATCTGAAACGCAACATCAACAGAGGAGAGCAAGCATGAAATTGACACAATCGCTGTTCGCCGCGCTCATTGCGGGGGTCGCCTTCGGCACCGCCCAGGCGCAAACCAAGTGGGACATGCCTACACCCTATGCCGACGCCAACTTCCATACCAAGAACGTGGTTCAGTTCGCGAACGATGTCAAGGCAGCCAGCGGCGGCAAGCTGGAGATCGTGGTCCACAGCAACGCTTCACTGATCAAGCACCCGGAAATCAAGCGCGCGGTGCAGACCGGGCAGGTCAACATCGGCCAGATACTGATTTCGGTCCTGGCCAACGAGGATCCCATATTCGCGTTCGACTCAAACCCGTTCCTCGCGCCGAATTACGCCCAGGCGAAAAAGCTGCTGCGCGTCGCCCGCCCCTTCGTCGAAAAGCGCCTGGAAGCACAAGGCATCAAAGTGCTGTTTGCGGTTCCCTGGCCGCCGCAGGGCCTCTACACCAAGACGCCGCTCAATTCCACCGATGATCTGAAGGGCGTGAAGTTCCGCACCTACAGTCCGGTCACCTCCGATTTTGCCAAACGCATGGGAGCCATCCCGACCACGGTGCAGGTCCCGGAAATCCCGCAGGCCTTCCTCACCGGACTGGTTGACGCGATGATCACCTCCGGCGCCACCGGCGTGAATACCCAGGCCTGGGATTACCTCAAGTACTACACCGACACCGAAGCTTTCCTGCCGTTCAACATTGTCTTCGTCAACAAGGCGGGATTCGCGAAGCTCGACAAGGGTCTGCAAAAGCAGATTATGAAAGCAGCGGCCGAGGCTGAGAAACAAGGCTGGGCCACCAGCGAAGCCGAGAATGAGGGCTACAAGAAGACCATGGCGAGCCACGGCATAACGGTGCAAAAGCCCAGCGAGAAACTGTCGGCCGAACTCAACGCAATCGGCAAGGCCATGGCGGAGGATTGGGCAACGAAAGCCGGGGCTGATGCGCAAGCCATACTCAAGAAGCTCAAGTAGCCAGGTTTGAGCGGGAGCCGCCGGAGGAAGGGGCGCAGAGCCCCTTCCTCCCGGTCCAAGCTTTCGTTTCGGTTGAGTCGCCGTTCCTCCCGGCGAAGCGGATGGTATCCGGCTGGACCTGACGCGATACCCGATACCATTGGGCACGACAGAGCGAGCACATGCGAAAATTCCTAGAACTGCTCTACACCAGCTCCGGCGTTCTCGCCGGTGTTTTTTTGATTTTGATTGCAGTTTTGTCGCTGCTGCAGATCGGCGGCCGCGTGCTCGGCTTCGATGCCTATTCCTTCGACGACTTCGCCGGCTTTTGCATGGCCGCGTCTTCTTTTCTCGGACTGGCGCACACCTATCGCCGCAATGAGCATATCCGCGTGTCGATGCTGGTCGACCGGCTCGGCATAGGCAAGCGACGGGTGCTGGAGGGCCTGTGCCTGACGGCAAGCACTTTGCTGATCGGCTACTTCGCATGGTTTGCCGGCGATACGGTGCTGACTTCCTACCAGATCAATGACGTGTCCCAGGGATTGGTGGCGGTGCCCTTGTGGCTGCCGCAAACCGGCATGGCGTTGGGTCTGGTCATTATGGCGATCGCAATGCTGGACGATCTCATCATCGTTCTTGCGCGCGGCATCCCTTCGTACGTCGTCGCCGAGCAAAGCAAGAAAATTGCCATGTCGGAGAATATCTAGCACATGGATACGCTCGGGATCGCGTTTTTCCTGCTCGCCCTGCTCGCCGTGCTGCTCGCCGGCGGCGTGTGGATAGCGATCGTGCTGCTCGCCATGGGATGGGCGGCAATGGAGTTGTTCACCTCGGCTCCCGTGGGAAAGCTGATGGCGACCACGGTATGGGGATCGAGCGCGAGCTGGGCACTGACCGCGCTGCCCTTGTTCATCTGGATGGGCGAAATCCTGTTCCGCAGCCGCATTTCCGAGGACATGTTCCGCGGACTCTCGCCCTGGCTCACTGGCTTGCCCGGAAGGCTGATGCACTGCAATGTGATCGGTTGCGGGATATTCGCCGCGATTTCCGGCTCGTCGGCCGCCACCGCCGCCACCATCGGCAAAATGACCGTGCCCGAGTTGCGCAAGCGCGGCTACCACGAGCCCATGGTCATCGGCTCGCTCGCCGGCGCCGGCACCCTGGGATTGTTGATCCCGCCCTCGATCATCATGATCGTCTATGGCGTCGCCGCCGAAGTGTCCATCGCGCGGCTGTTCATCGCCGGGGTGCTGCCCGGCGTCCTGCTCGTGAGCCTGTTCTCCGGATACATCATCCTCTGGGCTTTGTTCAACCCGGACAAGACCCCGCCCTCGGACATACACATGAGCTTCGCGCAGAAGCTGTACGCAGCGCGCCTGCTGATACCGACCATGCTGCTGATCGCCTCGGTGATCGGCTCGATTTACGCCGGCATCGCCACACCCACGGAAGCCGCCGTGCTGGGCGTGGCGGGCTCGCTCATTTTGTCGGCGATCTCGGGATCGCTCGACTGGAAAACATTCAACAGCAGCGTCATGGGCGCCATGCGCACGTCCTGCATGATCGCATTCATCCTTACCGGCGCGGCTTTTCTCACGACAGCGATGGGTTTCACCGGCCTGCCCAAGGCGATGGCGCTGTGGATCACCAGTCAGGGGCTCTCGCCGGTCATGCTGATCGCGGTGCTGACGCTGCTGTTCATGGTCATGGGCTGTTTCATCGACGGCATTTCCATGGTGGTGCTCACCGCCGCGGTCATCCTGCCCACGGTGGAGGCCGCAAAAATTGACCTTCTGTGGTTCGGCGTATTTATCGTACTGGTGGTGGAAATGGCGCAGATCACCCCGCCCGTGGGTTTCAATCTGTATGTGCTGCAAAACTTGACCGGCAGGGATATATTCACCGTCGGCAAAGCCGCCCTGCCGTTCTTTTTGCTGCTGGCGATCGCCGTAGCGCTAATCTGGATTTTTCCCGAGATCGTCACTTATCTGCCGCGACGCATGCTGGGCATAAGGTGACCCGCCCGACACTATGCGCGAAGACAGCCGCCAGCCCGTCTACCTGAGCGCTGACATCCGCGCGCTGGAGCGCAGCGCCGCAGAGCGCCCGGGCGCGGCGCCGCTGATGCAGCTGGCAGGTCTCGCCGCGGCCGAGTACGCGCGCGAGCTGCTCGGCGAATACGGCAGGAAGGTGCTCGTGCTCGCCGGTCCGGGCAATAACGGCGGCGATGCGTTTGAGGTCGCGACGCAGCTCAAAAACTGGTTCTACCGCGTCGAGCTGGTATTCGCCGGGGACGAGCACCAGCTGTCGGAGGATGCGCTGGCCGCACTGAGGAAGTGGCGGGCCTGCGGCGG
>JAENXP010000634.1 GCA_016649475.1 Burkholderiales bacterium
AGCGCTCGGCACCTCCATAGGGATTGTAGCGCTGGCGTACCAGGGCGATTTGCATCAGGCCGCAGCGTCCCGCCGGCGCGCAGCCTCAGGCCGTCGGCATGAGCAAAAGGCGTGCGCAAGCGCAGGCATCAACGCGGCTGCAGGTCCTGCACCGCCTGCAGCACCGCCAATACCGGCAAGGTGCTGAGGCAGTCGCTCACCTTGCCGCCACCGCAGCCGTCGTTGCCGCAGGGTCGGCAGGTGTGATCAGAAGCGACCACACGGTGCGGCACCTGCCACGGGCCCCAATTGAACTCACCGCTGGGACCGAACAAGGCCACCACCGGCGTGCCCACGGCGCTGGCGATATGCATAGGCGCGGAATCGACGCCGATGAACAGCCTGGCGTTGCGCGTAAGCGCGCCGAGCTGCTTCAGCGTGAGCTTGCCCGAGACATCCGCGAACGGCGTCTGCGCCAGGGCGCCGATGCGCCGCACCAGTGCGAGTTCGTCGGCATCCGGCGCGGCGCTGAGCACCACGCGCTCCCCCAGAGCCTGCAGCTTGTCGATCAAGTCGGCTGTCTTTTCCGCCGGCCAGCACTTGAATTGCCAGCGCGAAGCCGGATGCAGATGGACATAGCCGCCCGGCGCGAGTCCTAGTTCACCGAGCATGCGCTGCACTTCGCGTTCCGCTTCGTCGCCGGGCACGAAACAGAGGCCACGTTCCTGCTCTCCCGGCTGCAGGCCGATACGCCGCAGTGCGTCCAGGTTCAGTTCCACGACATGGCGTCTGCCATTCTTCGGCAGGGGATAGAGATGGCTGAAACTGCTCTTCCACCAGCGGTGTACCCGGGGATGATCCGCGGCGACGCGGAAGCGCGGGCCTAGCAGCCGCGCCAGCCAGGCTCCGCGCGGATGCTCGCTCAGATGAATCAGCATGTCGTACTCGCGGCTGCGCAACTGCTGCAGCACGCCCCATTAGGCGCCGGCCTGGGCCAGCCAACCCAGGGACTTCCAGCTGCGATCCACTGCGAACACCCGCGACACTGCGGGGTTGCCCGTCAGCATGGGGGCGGTGTCGGCGTAGACCAGCGCGTCGATTTCCAGGTGCGGCGCGTGCGCTTTCAGCACCGAAAAAACCGGCGAGGTGAGTAGCACGTCACCGTGGTGGCGCAGCTTGGTCACCAGCACGCGACGCACGCTTTGCAGATCAACCGGGTCCTTCAGCATGCCCGCACCTTAGCAGAGAACCCCGCGGCGGTGAATCGATCCGTGGCAGACGCCATCGGCTGCGTTGTTACTTGCGCCGGGCACGCGCCGCGGCCAGCTGCTCGCACATCTGCTCGGCGCCGTCGAGTATGCGCGGCGTATTGCGGCTGATGAGATCCGAGTCGATCACGAACAGATTGCCGCGCGCGACCGCCGTCAGGCGCGGCCATGATTTCCATGACTCCAGATTTCCCGCCTGCCCGGCCTCGGCGGTCACGCCGCCTATCGCCTCGGGGTCGGCCGCCAGCACCGCCTCGGTCGATATCTCCGGCGTCAAGGCCCTCAGTCCGGCGAACACGTTGCGCCCTCCGCACATGCGAATCACGTCGCTGATCAGGTGCTCGCCGTTGACCGTCATCAGCGGCCGGTCCCATATCTGGTAGAACAGCCTCACCGGATCGCGGCCGGCGTAGCGCCGTTGCAGCCCGGCCACGCGCGCGGCGAAGGCGCGTGCGGCTGGCTGCGCCACCGCCTCGGTGCCGGCCAGGCGCCCGAGTTGCTCTATCGCGCGCGCGATATCGGGGAGCCGGCGCGGCTCGTTGTAGAACACGGGGATGCCCAGATGTAATAACTTTTCCAGCTGGCGCTGCGCGTTGCCGTTCTGCCAGACCACCACGAGGTCGGGCTTGAGGGCTACGATGCGCTCCAGGTCGAGCTGCGCGCTGTCGCCGATGCGCGCGATGCGCCGCGCTGCCGGCGGGTAGTTGCTGTACTCGACCGCGCCGACGATCTGCGCACCGGCGCCGGCGGCGAACAGCAATTCAGTCATGTGCGGCGCCAGGCTGATAATGCGTTGCGCCGGATGCGCCAGGCTTACGCTGCGGCCGGCATCGTCGGTGATATGAATCCCGGCGGCCACCGCGGTGCCGTTCAGCGTTAGCACGGCCAAAAGCAAAGCCACGCAGCGTCCCACGGCCCGTTGCACTGTCGCGCCTGCTCCCATGTCAGTCCGGCACGAACAAGGTGCGACCGGCTGCTTCGACGCGCGTCACTCGATGCCCGAAAGCGCCGCGCAGC
>JAENXP010000832.1 GCA_016649475.1 Burkholderiales bacterium
TCATATGCAGCATGCGCGCGAGCTTCAGGTCGTCGGCGTAGCGCAGCTCGCCCGTCACCTTGGCGCGGCCGTCCACGCGCCTGCGCGCATGGCCGATGACATCGAATTTCTTCTGCGTGCTCATGCCCGTGCCCTCTTTTCGTTGATGATGCGCGCAGCGTCTTCGACCGAGTCGACGATTTGCTGATAGCCGGTGCAGCGGCACAGATTGCCGGCGAGCGCCTCCTTGATCCGTTCGCGGCTGGGATTGGGCTCCGCATCGAGCAGCCCTTTCGCCGTCATCAGCACGCCCGGAGTGCAATAGCCGCACTGGGAGCCCCCGTGGTCGGAGAACGCTGCCTGCAGCGGATGCAGTTCCGGGCCTTCGGCGAGTCCTTCGATCGTTTCTATCGAACTGCCATCGCACTCGATCGCCAGCTTGAGGCAGGAAAGCAGCGGCTGGCCGTCGACCAGCACCGCGCAGGCGCCGCATTCGCCCAGTTCGCAGCCGTGCTTGGTTCCGGTGAGATCCAGATCCTCGCGCAGCACTTCGAGCAGGGTCTTGTACGGCGAGAAGGAAACTTCCACTTGTTCGCCGTTCACGCGCAGGGTGATGTGGGCATTGCGATGGGCCATCGGTATCACTACGGCATTCATTTTCGACCTCCGGATACGGCCCTGACGGGCTCGGTTGGTTCCTGCGGTGCAGCGGCAATCCCCCGCAGCAGATAGTTGGCCAGCCCCTCGGCAATGGCGGCGACGCTTTGCGCGCCGTCGGGGCGATACCAGCGCACCGTCCAGTTGAGCGCGCCCAGAATGGCGCGCGCAACCAGGGCGGCGTCGCAGGGCGCAAACTCCCCGCGTTTCACTCCCTTGGTGATCAGCGCGCGCACGGCATGCTCGTATTGGTCGCGCTTGTCGATAATGCCGCGGCGCAGGTCGTCGGCCAGCATGTCGATTTCGAGATGCGCTGTGGCGCCCTCGAGTTCGTCCAGCGTGTAGTGCAGGTGGGCGCCGATCACCGCGCGCAGCTGGTCCACAACCGGGATAGTGGAAGCGCGCGCGGCCGCGGCCGCCGCGAGCATGCGGTCCAGGGTGCGGTCCTGGCAGAAGAACAGGAGTTCGTCCTTGCCGGCGAAGTAGTAGTAAAGGTTGCCCGGCGACAGGTCGGCTTCCTCGGCGATTTCGCGCATGCCGGCGGCGGCCACGCCGCTGCGGCGAAATACCCTTGCCGCCGCGCGCAGGATGTCCAGACGCCGCGCCTCGCTCTTGCGCCGGATGCGCTCGGAGGCGATTTTGCTCGAAGCTGGATTGGAACCTGGATTCAAACTTTGAACCATGGTTCCAAGTTTATGCCTTTGCTGAAGGCGATGCAATCGGATACGCAGGCATCGCTACCGCATCCGGGAGGAAAATCGCAATATGTGCCTTGAGGTATGTGCCTTGAGGTATTGACGCCGGTTCTAAGAGAAGTAATGATAACTATTCCTTGTACCCGCAGAAATCGGGGGAAGGCCAGGACGAGGATCAAACCTCACGAGTTCCCATTGCTAACCGGAAAAAGGATAGGGAAAAATGAAACCAACGAACGGAATGCTGGATAAACGAAAA
>JAENXP010000367.1 GCA_016649475.1 Burkholderiales bacterium
ATATATCGTATGGATAAAGGCGCATTTGGAGCTCCTTTCAAAATAGACGAATGCCCCCCGCATACTCCCCTGACTCGGGAGGGCCGCGATTTGCGGGCGCAGTTGATCTGGAGCAAGGCACCCTCAGCTCTGGAATGAGATCATGGGCGCAGATGTTTTTGGGGTTCTCCTGCCCAAGTTAAGAACATCTAGTTGGAAGTTTCACTTCGGCCCGGTGATGTCAAGCGCGTCCCGGGCTTTTTCTTGGGCCGTACGCAGCAGGATGACCAGAAACTCGAACGAGGACCTAATACACCATGACCAAGCAGCTATTCAAGATCGCCGTCCTGCAGGGTGATGGCATAGGCGCCGAGGTGATGGACGCTTGCATCAAGGTGCTGGAACGTCTGCTGGCGGACCAGTCGCGCTTTGGGCTCAGCTACATTCACGCGGCGGGTGGCGCGCAGCACTATGCACAGACCGGTACTGCCCTCCCCGAGCGCACACTGCGCGCCTGCGAAGACGCGGATGCCATTCTCTTTGGCGCCATGGGCTTGCCCCATATCCGTTACCCCGACGGCACGGAAATAAGCCCGCAACTGGATCTGCGCAAGGATCTGGACCTGTATGCCGGCGTGCGTCCCATCCGTGCCATCCCCGGCGTGCCCTCTGTATTGGCCGACCCGCGCGCCGCGCAGATAGATTTCGTGCTGGTTCGCGAGCAGTCCGAAGGTCTGTTCTATGGCCGCCTTTACCCTGAAAAGCAGCCGAAAGCGGACGACAGCGAAGCTTTCGATCTTGGACGCATATCGCGCAAAGCTTCCGAGCGCTTGTTCGATTTCGCCTTTCGCCTGGCACGCCGGCGCAAGGACGCCAACCAGGCGAAGGGGCAAGTTACCTGTGTAGACAAGGCCAACGTGCTGAGCAGCATGGCGTTTTTTCATAAAATCTATTGGGAGCGCGCCAAGCTCTATGCCGATATCAAGGCGAGCCATTGCTACGTCGATGCCATGGCCTTGAATCTGGTCAAGCGACCCTGGGACTACGATGTGGTCCCGACCGAAAACCAGTTCGGAGACATACTTTCAGATCTTGCCGCAGGATTGATCGGCGGCCTGGGCATGTCGCCCTCGGCAGATATCGGAGACAAGCACGGGCTGTTTCAGCCCAGCCATGGCACCGCGCCGGATATCGCTGGGCTGGGGAAGGCCAATCCTGCGGCCATGATCCTTTCAGCGGGAATGATGCTGGAGTGGCTGGGCGAAAAACACGGCCTGAGTGAGGCCTGCACCGAAGCGGCCCGCCTCAGGCAAGCGGTAGACGCAGCCTTTGGTTCGGGCAAAATTCGATCAGTCGAATCGGGGGGCCAGGATGGCACGCAGGCGATAGCGGCGGCTGTAATTTCGGCCCTGGGAAAGAAATCGGGGAAATAAGGAAGCTAAGTGGCAAGCCAAGATCTATATATAACTTTAACTATCCACCCTAATCCTTTATTTTATAAATAGTATCATCGTTAACATCGCCGCTTTCCTTGCTCGCTTCGCGTGGTTCTTCGCGTTAGAACTACCAATTTGTCAGTAGATTCCGTTTGATTGGACTATGTTAGATTGGGTATTGATGCCCATTGGGGGCTCTCCTGCCCACAGGCATAAAAAGGCATCTGACGGCAACACTTCGGCCCGGTGACGACCAGCTCGTCCCGGGCTTTTTCTTGGCTGCCTGCTCAGGTGGCGGCGCCAGACGCAGCCCTTAGTTGCTCGATGTGCTTTTCCAGCGCCTTGAAAAACCGCCCGGCGAGGAATTTGGCCACGCCGGAAAGCACGCGCTGCCCCACCCCTGCGACCACGCCGCCCACCTCGGCGCTGCCGGCGTAACGCAGCAGGGAATTGCCCTCCCCCTGCGCTTCCAGATCGAAGGCCGCCGAGCCCTTCATGAAACCGATCGAGCCCTGGCCCTCGATGTCGAGCACGTAGTGCGCAGGCTCCTGCTTGTCGGAAATCGCCACGCTTCCCATGTATTCGCCGCTGACGCTGCCGACCTGAAGCTTCAGGCCCATCTCGTAGCGGTCGGGCCCGAGCGCGCGCACGGTGTTGCAGCCCGGAATGATCTTTGCAAGCACATCGGGGTCGTTAAGCAGGCGCCACAGTTCCGCCTGCTCCACCGGCAACGCGTATTCACCTTTCATCTCCAGCGCCATGAATGCGCCTTAGCTCCGGCACCAGCAATCGGGCCGGATGCGAAACACCCCCTGCGCGTTGCCGCCGAGAATTCCTTTGGCCACCGACTCACCCAGGCCCGCCGCATGCACCACCTTGCACGGCTCCATGTCGCCGATCGGGAACGGCATGTCGGATCCGAGCATGATTCTGTCCGCGCCCGCCTTGGCCGCGAGAAATTGCAGCGCGTCCGCGTCGAACACGACGCTGTCGAAGTACAGGGCCTCGAATCCCTTGCGCGGGTCCGCATACTTGCCCTGGGCGATGGTGAAGTTGCGCGCCAGCCGCCCCAGCACCAGCGGCAGCGCCGCACCGCCATGCGATAGCACCAGCTTCATCCCTGGAAACCTGAGCAGGTGCCCGGAAAACAGCAGCCGCGCGACCGCGATCGAGGTATCGGCGACGCGCCCGATCGCATTCACCAGGTCGTAGTCGGCGAGGCGCGGTTCGCCGCACAGGAACATCGGATGCAGGAACACCCCGGCCTGCAGCTTGGACGCGAGTTCCCAGAACGGGTCGAGTTGGGGATCATCCAGCACGCCGCCCAGTCCCTTGGGCAAGGTACCTATCATCACGCCGCCAAAACCCGCCTCCATCGCTTCGCCCAGCACCTCGGCTGCCAGTTTTCCGTTTTGCAGCGGAACGGTGGCGAGCGGCGTAAAACGCGGCTCCCCTGCCAGCCCCTGCCGCATGCAGTCGTTGATGTAGCGGCTCCAGGCCAGGCCTTCGCTCGCCTCCAATTCGTAACCGAAGCTGTCGAGCCAGCCGCCCACGAGTTGATGGTCGATGCCGTTCCTGTCCATCCAGGCGCGGCGGTCGGCGAGATCGGACAACTTGGGCGAAATGGGACGTGTCGCTTCGCCGCCCGGAAACTGCAGGCGCATTCCTTTTTCCCCGCGCAACAACTGCACGCGCGGAAACTTTGCCGCTTCCGCGTCGAAGCGCTCGTACAGCCCTTGCGGCAGATAGTGCGCGTGTATGTCGATGATCATTCGGTAGTTTCCTCCGCTTCGGCTTCGCGTACTTCCATGGCCGCGAGCACGCGCTGGCGTATGGCTTCACGGTCGCCGCCCGCGACCGTCGCCTCGAGCGCGATCTGCGCCGGACGGTGAAACACCAGAATGCGCTCCCCCAATTGCAGAGCCTCGTTGATCGAATGCGTGATGAATATGCTGGTCTTGCCGTTTTCCCGCACCAGCTGCGTATATTCCTCCCGCAGGCGCTGGCCGGTGAGTTCGTCCAGTGCCGAAAACGGCTCGTCGCACAGCAGAATCTCCGGATTCACGGCGAACGCGCGCGCGATCGAAACACGCTGGCGCATGCCGCCCGAAAGTGCGTGCGGATAGTCGTAAGCGTGGCCCTTCAAACCAAGTCGCTCGAGCCAGTTGAGCGCGATCTCGCGCCGCTCCTCGGCGTTCCTGCCTGCGAGTTCGATACCGAGTTCGACATTTTCGACCGCCGTGCGCCAGGGCATCAGCCGGTCGTTCTGGAACACCACGGCCATTTTGCCGCGGAACCAGTTGAATTCGTGGAACGGATCGTGTCCGAGCACGCGCACGGTACCCTCGGTCGGCTCGAGCAGCCCGGTGAGCAGGTTGAACATGGTCGACTTGCCGCAGCCGGTCTTGCCGA
>JAENXP010000293.1 GCA_016649475.1 Burkholderiales bacterium
CGTGCCCAATGCGCTGGAGCAGGCCAAGCAGGCGGCTGCTGCGATATGCGGCAAACCCCAGCCCAAGCCCGAGGTGCCCTGGTTCTGGTCGGACCAATACGATGTGCGCCTGCAGATCGCCGGGCTGGCGATCGATGTGGCGCAGCAGGTGGTGCGGGGCGACCCCGCCAGCGGCCGTTTCGCCATATTCCACCTCGACGCTGCAGGCTGCCTGCAAGCGATGGAGGCGGTAAATTCGCCGGCCGAATTCGTCGCTGCGCGCCAGTGGGTGGCGGCACGCCAGGTGATCGACCCGGCACGCGCCACCGACTCGACGCTCGCGGTCAAGCATATCGTCGATCCGGCAGCGCCGGCTACTCCGGCCCCCGCCGCACCGGCCTGAAATCATTCAACCGACAACCAGGGACTTATCCATGCCAAAGGTGATCTATGTCGAACACAACGGAACCCGCCACCAGGTCGAGGTGCCCGCGGGCCTGTCGGTGATGCGCGGTGCGGTCGACAACGGCGTACCGGGTATCGATGCCGATTGCGGCGGCGAGTGCGCCTGTGCTACCTGCCATGTCTATGTCGATCCCGCCTGGCTGGCACGCACCGGCGAGCGCGGCGTAATGGAACAGAGCATGCTGGGCGTCGCCGCCATGACCCGCGACAACTCGCGCCTCGCGTGCCAGATCGCGATGAGCGACGCGCTCGACGGCCTGCTGGTGACCATGCCCGAGGGACAGCACTAGTCCTGCCCTCACGACGGAAAGGATCAAAGCGGCCGTTGCCGCCCGCTGACCTGAGCGCAGGAGCAGTGGTGCTCCGCCGAAGAGCCGCAGCCCCTCTGGAACAAATGGCTGCCTGTCATCGCCGACGCGTTCACAGCAATGCATCCCATTCGTATTGACAGTGGTGGAGCGCGCGCCTAACATGCTTTGCACGCAATGCGGAAGCGCGCGTACCCGGATATCCGATCCGAAACCAACTCTGTTCAACGACGCAATTGCAAACATTTCCCTCGAGATTGCTGGCGGCCGGCCGTGGCCTTTGGCGCAGAATTGCGCTTGACGCCCCCCTGCGCGCCGCGTACCAAACTAGCATCGCGCCGCCGCCAGGGTCGGGTTTCCGCCTGGCGCGCTATTTCGCCGTGGCCAGCCTGGCTGCGTTTTTGCTGGTCGCGGTGCCTTTGATGTATTTGGGACGCATGGCTGGCGATTCCTTCTCTGCCCTGCTGCTGGAGCAAAAGGCGGTCTTCGCGCGCGTGCATGACGGCTTCGCGCAAAGCCAGGGCGAGCGCGCGCGTCGCGACTTGCTCACAGTCCATGAAGCGGAAAGCGTCAACTTGACCAGGCTGTTTGCGAACGCGCTTTGGGAGAAGGACTTCGCGCCTTTCGTTGCCAAAGCGCAAAGCATTTCCGACGCTCATTGCCGGACGATCGCCGATGTCATCGACGCCGGGGGCAAGACTGTTCAACCGGAGCAGAAAAAGGCCTGCTACGCCGAAATCGGCAGGAGCATCATGGCGTTCCCGGAATTCAGGGCGATCGATGCCAAGGCGCACGACACGATGAAGGACAGCACCGTGTTCAAGATCAAGGTGTACGACCTGAGGGGCATCACGGTCTACTCCTCCGAGCACGGTCAGATAGGCGAAGACCAGATCGGCAACGTGGGCTGGCACAGAGCCCTGGCCGGCGAGCCTGTAAGCGCGCTGTTTGACCGCGACGCGTTCAACGCGTTCGACGGCGCGTACGAGAACCGCGACCTCATCGAAATCTACCTCCCCGTAACGGCTCCAGACAGCAAGAAAGTCGTCGGCGTGCTCGAGATCTATTCGGACGTGACGCCGTTCCTCGAGCAGATCGACAGCACCTCGAAGCAGATCCAGAAGATTGCCGCCGAAAACCAGGCGCAGTTGGAACGGGCCGTGGCCACGAACGTGCTCAAGGGAGGCAGAAGCGCAAATGTGATCCTCGCGACCGTCCTCGTGCTGCTCGCCTTGCTCTACTACGCGCTGTTCATGATCGTGCGCAACGGGCAGCGCACCATCGACAAACAGAATATCGAGCGGGAACAGTCGGAACTGGCGCTGCGCGAGAGCGAGGCGCGATTTCGCAGCCTGAGCGAGCTTTCTTCCGACTGGTACTGGGAACAAGACGGCGACTTTCGCTACGTCGACGCTTCCAGCCGTGTGCGCGACCGCCTGAACAACGACGCGTATCTGGGCAAGACCCCGTGGGAGCTGCCTTTCGTCGGTGTTTCGGAAGAACAGTGGGCCAGGCACCGTGCGGACATCGAGGCGCATCGTCCGTTCCGCAAGTTCGAGTATGCGCTGCGCACGCGCTACGGCGGGCTTATGCATGTCTCCGCCAGCGGCGAGCCGATTTTCGACGAGCGCGGCATATTCAAGGGCTATCGGGGCATCGGACGCGACATCACCGAAAGCAAGCTGGCCGAAGAGCGCATCCAGAGCGTCGCGCATCACGACGCCCTCACCGGACTGCCGAACCGGCTGCTGTTCAAGGACCGCTTGACCCAGGCGATGGCCACCGGCAAGCGCAGCGGTTGCTTTAGCGCGCTGATGTTCCTGGATCTCGACAACTTCAAGCCGCTCAACGATACGCATGGGCATGCGGCAGGCGACCTGCTGTTGATCGAGGCGGCGAAGCGGCTGAAAAGCTGCGTGCGCGAGACGGACACCGTTGCGCGCTTCGGTGGCGACGAATTCGTGGTGATGATCGTCGAGTTGAGCGTGGACCAGGCAGATTCGCGCAAGCAAGCCGGCGTCATCGCCGAAAAGATCCGCGCCGTGCTGGCCAGGCCCTATGCGCTCAAGATTCAGCGCAATGGGGAATTGCCCGCAACCGTAGGGCATCGATGCACGGTGAGCGTGGGCGTGGCGCTGTTTGGCAGGGACGACCTAAGCCAGAATGAAATCCTCAAGTGGGCGGACACGGCGATGTATCAGGCCAAAGCGGCAGGGCGCAATTTGATCCGGTTTTATGATTCGAATGCGTAAGCGAGCGCCGAGCCGGCGACTCCGGATACCCGGGCGGTAACCAGACAGGGGGCAGCCCCGGCCTCGTGCGGATCACCTTAGCCCGCGTATCGATTGGCGTGCCGAAGCGACGCTCCGGAACGCCGATCGCAGTCTCACGCGACGGCGTTGCGTCGCGGCAATTCCTGCCTGCCCCTTCATTGATCCTGCGGGCAGAATCGAACTCCAGACGATGAATCATTCCGTCAAAGCACGCGAGTCTGCCGATCGTATCCAAGCGCTATAAGTTGCGATGCGTACGCGTTCATGCGTACACACGCGGTTGCGATTTATCAATGATTCGCAGCTTGCCCCGACCTATCGTGTAATGGGTCGCGCCGGAATCAGCGGGGCGACGGATTTCCGAGGGATGAATTGCAACTGCTTTTTTGAAAGGAGATAGCCATGTTAAGAAGCACGATTGCGGCCATCGTCGCAGCCGGACTGTTCGGCCCCGCCTCGATCGTCAGCCTGGCCGCAGACCAGGACCGCACGCAGGATCGGGATTACACGCAGGACAAAGACCTCACGCGTGATCGGGACTACACGCAGGACAAGGACCGCACGCAGGACCGCGACTACACGCAGGACAAAGACCTCACTCGTGATCGGGACTACACCCAAGACAAAGACCGCACGCAGGATCGCGACTACACGCAGGACAAAGACCTCACGCGTGATCGCGACCAGACGCGGGACTATGCCACCACGCCAGGACCGGCAATGGGCGCGGCAGTGGGCGGCCCTGGCGGTAACGCCGAAGGTGGTGGTGCCGGGGGCGGCAGTGCCGGAGATGGCGGTGCCGGAGGTGGCAGTGCCGGAGATGGCGGTGCCGGTGATGGCGGTGCCGGAGGCAGCGGTGGTGGTGGTGGTGGCGGCGGAGGTGGCGGTGGTGGCGGCGGACGTTGAACCGAGGCGCCAGATTATCCAGGAGCGGCGGTCGGATTCCGGTCGCCGCTTGAGGACGCCACTTTAGCGCGGCCGGAAACACCGGACGGCGAAATTCGCGGCCCTGCGGCCATGAACGGTCGTGCGGGCCGTTTCATTATTTGCCGGGATCCGTCTGCCCGGGTCCGTCGCGAGTGCGCAAGTCGGCCGCCGCCAACGGCGCGCGGCCTCGTATCATATCAGCGGCCTTCTCGCCGATCATCATCGTTGCCGCGCAGATGTTGGCCGATGGAATGCTCGGCATTACCGAGGAATCCGCGATGCGCAGTCCCTGCAATCCGTGCACGCGAAGCTGGTCGTCGACTACCGCGGTCGGGTCGCCCACGGGCCCCATATGCGCGGTTCCGTTCGGGTGGTATGAAGAGACGCCGTACTGCCGGGCGAAATCGAGCAACTCGGCATCGCTCTTCGTGGCGGAACCCGGTAGCGTCTCCGAATCCACGAAATGCGCCAGCTCGGGAGTCTGCAGAAGACGTCGCGCCAGGTGGATGCC
>JAENXP010000068.1 GCA_016649475.1 Burkholderiales bacterium
GATGAAGCCGCGAACCTTGTCGCTCAAGGGTCCGGCCACGCCGCCGGCGAGAATGCCGAGCGAGCCGCGGATCGACGTGAGGGGCGTGCGCAGTTCGTGACTCACGGTCGAGACGAATTCGCTTTTCATCCGGTCCAGGCGTTTGAGCTCGGTGATATCCGTGAGGAGCGCATAGAAGCCTTCCACCTCGCCGAGTGCGCCGCGCCGCGGGATGTAGGTCGCGTCGAGATCGATTGTTCCGCCGTCGCGTTTCGCCTGCCGGCGCTGAAACTGGACTTTCTCCCCCGCTAATGCGCGGCGCACATACGGCTGCAGAATGGGGTAGACATCCTCGCCATAAAGTTGCCGCAACGGACGACCGATTAGATCCCGAGGTTGCACGCCGACGAATGACGCCAGGGCTTTGTTACAGAACCTGAGTCTCTCGTTGGAATCGGCGTAGCTGATGAATGCCGGCACGGCGTCGGTGATCAGCCGCAGTTCCCGTTCGCTCGCACGCAACGCCTGTTCCGCCTGCTTGATATCGGACACGTCCTGCGCGACGCCTATCACGCGCAGGACGCTGCCGTCGGCATCGCGCACGGCGTATCCACGTGCCGCCACCCAGACTATCTTGCCGTCAGTGCGCGTGAGGCGGTACTCGTCCTTGTAGGGCTCCCCGCTCTCGGCGGCCTTGTTCAGGGTACGCAGGAAATGGACCAGATCCTCCGGGTGGACCATGTCCTGCAGTCCCGCATGACCGTCGGGCGGAGCGGGGCCCGCAAGCCGCCATGGATCTTCCGGCCAGATGAACTCGTCCTTCGCAACGTCCCAATCCCATCGCACCATGCCCGCCGTGGCCAGAGCGAGTTGCAAGCGCAAGTCGTGCTCCTGCAGCATCAGCTCGATGGACTTGCGCTCGGTCACGTCCTGATTGGTGCCGGTAATTCGCGACGGGGCGTCCCCACCGCCGCGCTGAACCACCTTGCCGCGGCTCAGGATCCAAATCCAACTATCATCCATGCGCCTGACCCGGTGTTCCTCGCTGTAATCGGCGGTGGCCCCGCTCAACACGCCTTTGATCGCTGACTGCACGCGGCCGACATCGTCGGGATGGACCAGATCGATCAGCGCTGCGGGGGCCACCGTAGTCTCCTGCGCCGGCGCGCCCAGAATCTGCAGCCAACCGGCACTGAGATAGACCTCGTTGCGCGACAAATCCCAATCCCATGCGGCGCTTTTTGATCCTTCAAGCGCGAAATCGAGCCGCTGGCGTGCGTTGGCGAGATCGCGCTCGACGCGGCGGCGGTCGCGGTCGTGGCGATTGATCACGAACACAGTCCAGGTCAGCAACGCCACCGAGATCGCTCCGCCCCAGACTGCGAGCGTCAGCAGCAACTCGACCAGATTCTCTACCCTGTCCCCGCTTTCCGTGGTCATCTGCCGTTCGCGTTCGGCGATTGCATTGGCAATTTTTTGCATTTCTTTTTCCGCCGCGCCTTGCCGCCCAGGCAATGGCGCCGCACCAGCGCCGACTGGCCCGCTACTCTGAATCTCCCCGGCAAGCGCATCCAGACGAGCCTGTACGACCCGTTTGAATTGATCAAGACGATCTTTCTGATCCGGCGCTACCAGGACGGTGCGCAGATTTTCAATTTCCCTCAGGACGCGCTTGGCTGACGCGCCATATTCGACCTGATCGGCCGAATCCCCGGTGTATCGATACCTGGTCTGTGCCGATTCGGCGCGTTCGATATCCCGGCGCAGCACCTCCATATTTTCTCTGACCAGCAGCAGGCGCCGCACTTCCTCCCGAGTCTTGAGAAACTCGCCGACGCTGTAAAAACCGAATGCGCCTATCGCGAGCAAAATTCCCAGGCCGATCGAGAGGGCCAGCGTGACCCTGGTGCCGAGAGTGAAGCGCAGAAATGCAGGCAAGATCACGCCTCTAGCATTGCGCAGCAGCCTGCCTGATCGCGGCCAGCAGCGCCCTAGCCACTTCGTGTTCGGCCGGACCGGGTGGCCGGCCGCTGTCGATCAACCGTTCCATGAAAAGTTCGAGTTCGCCTGCCGCTTCGCTCGCGCCCGGGAGGCCGAAAGTCGCCCCCGACCCGGAGATGCTGTGAGCCGTCCGCAAAAGCTCGGACAGCTGCGACAAGGGTAGCTCCGCGGCGACGATGCGCCTCCAGAGTTCTTCCATTTGCGCCACCGTGCCCGGCAGCTGCGCGGCGTAGTCGGCGCTCAGCCTGGCGATGGTGCGCCCGAGTTCGTCCTCGCTCACGGATCATCTATCCTTTTCATGTCGCCGACTCCGCACTTCAGCCGCGCTCGCGACGGCGCCCGATTCCGGACTGCGAGCTACCCTGGCCACTGGTCCTGGGGCGCGCCAGGATTCCCGCCGCCTTCGGACAGCCCGAGCACGACTTTGACCGCTTTCATCAGCACATCGATTTCGAAAGGCTTTGTGATATAGCCGTCCGCGCCGCCCGCAAGCCCCTTGAGCACCGCGTCCCGCGTCGCCTTCGCGGTGAGCATGACTACGGGCAGGGTCCTCAGCGAAGGATGCTGACGAATCTTCAGCAGCACTTCGAAACCGTCGACATCCGGCAGCGAAACATCGAGCAGCACCAGGTCCGGGCTTGGCGGCCGACGAATTTCGGCAATGAGTTCGGCACGGTTTTTCGCGGTGCGCACCGTGAAACCTTCGTTCACCAGGACATGCTTCAACAGATTTGCCAGGTGCACTTCGTCTTCGACCACCAGCACGAAGAATTCCCGCGAATCGCCCTCATTTTTCCTGGTACTGGCCCGGCGCGCGATACGGACGAAGTAGCCTTGCTGCTGCAATAACGAAGCGGTGGCGACAGCTTCCTTTTTCGCCTTGGCCGTTGCCTTCGCGCCAGGCTGGAGGGGTCCCGTGGTCTGGAAGAAATCGACGAGATCGAACGACGCGGCCGGTTCCTTGACTGTTTCTATCAATCCTTCCTGCGCGAGTCTGCCAAAAATAGTCACGGCCTCAGCGTTGCCTATGCTTCGGGCGCGCGCCCCAGTCTCGCCGACCGTCGACTTTCCGTCGATCAATACCAGCAACTCGAGTTCCGGCGACGCCAGCCATGTCCCCGAACCGCGAAGCTCATTCTGACCTTTTGCGGTCAGCGCGAATACATCCTCGTCATGGATCACATGACGGTTCTTTTCAGGCATACCTCGAACGCTGCATTAAGAGCACATTTCACAATATGAGGGGGGACGCCCCGAAGGAAGTCCCCTCGGGGGACGCCCCGAAGGTCTCGATCCCCCTTGAGAGGGGGACCTCCCCTCATACTCCCCTGAGCCAGACGCCATTTCCTCAATGCTGAAATGGCCTCCATGCCAGAGATAGAGGGTACACGACAAAGTCAGGTCATACATCCCCGGGCCGCAGCTTTTCTTACGCGGCAGGCGCGCTTGCCTACTCGTCGTCCGCGGGCGTGGTAGCGACGATGAAGGTAAGGTCGCCAAGGCCGGTGTTTGAAATTCCGTGCTCAACGCCGGGCGGGATGTAAATGACGTCGTGCTTGCGCACCACCCGGCGTTTGCCGTCCATTTCCATCATGCCCTCGCCGTCGAGCACGTGATACACCTGCTCCTGCACCTTGTGCGTGTGCAGCGCCACGTGAGCCATCGGCTGATAGCAGGAGATGCGATAGTCGATCAGCCGCGAACCCGCGGTCTCGGGGCGCACCAGCGCTTTGGACAGGGCGCCGCCGAAGTGCCCCGGGAATTCCTGCCACGGCACTTCGACCACGTTGCGGATGAGCGCGGCGCGCTTTGCTTTGCTTTTTGCCTTCTTCTTCATCGTGAGTACTCCGAGCTTATTTTCCGGGGATGAACTTCGTGCCGAATATCGGCTCCTTGTGCGGGATCGGCGGCAAGGCCCACGCGCCGGTGCCGGGCGGCCGGATGTTGGCATCGACATGCACGTCTATCAGGCAGGGCTTGTTCAGCGCGATGGCGTGAGCCAGCGCCCCCTTGAAATCCTCGGACTTCGTGACCGTAAAGCCCTCGACCCCGGCCGCGCGCGCCCAGGCGGCGAAGTCCGGGTTGTAGGGCTTTTTCTCGGCGCCCTGATAGAAGCCGGTGCCGATTTCGCGCCCGTCGAAATACGCGTACTGAAGATCGCGGATCGCGGCCCAGGAAAAATTGTTCCATACGACCCAGACCGCGGGGATGTTGTATTCAACCGCGGTGCAAAGAACATGCGGCACCATGGTGAATCCGCCGTCGCCGCAGATCGATACGCAGGGGCGGTCCGGAGCCGCAAGCTTGGCGCCGAGTATCGAACTCGGGCCGAAGCCCATGCCGGAATAACCCCAGGTGTTGAGCATGGTCTGCGGCCGGCGCGCGCGCCAGAACTGCATGAACCAGTTGTGGTGGATGCCGGAATCCAGCGATATGATCGCATCCTCCGGCAGCACGGCGCGGCAGTCGGCGACGATGCGTTCGGGCCGCAGCGGCGAAGCATGAATTTCGAAATTCGGCTTGATGTGCGCTTCCCACTCGGCGCGCCATTTGGCGATGTCGGCATTCCACTCTTTCAATCTTCCGGCCTTGTCCACCTTGCGTCCGGACAGTTCGCCCAATAGCTGGACCAGGAAGATGCGCGCATCCGCGAGCACGCCCAGATCCGGAGCGTAATTTCGACCGATCTCGGCGTGATCGACATCGACGTGTATGAGCTTGGCCTGCGGAAAGTTCCAGGAATAGCCCGGCATCCAGGACGAGGACGAGCGGTCATCGAAACGCGCCCCGATCGCCAATACCAGGTCGGTATGGCGGCCGGCCTGGTTCGCCTGATAGGCGCCGTTCCTGCCGATGAACCCCAGCGACAGCGGATCGCTCATGTCTATGCAACCCATGCCGTTGGGTGAGCTGATCACCGGAATCTGCAGGGCGTGGGCGAATTCGGTCAGTTCCTTGCTGCCCTCCGAAAGCGTCATCCCGTGGCCGATGAAGATCACCGGGCGCTTTGCCTGCAGCACCATGTCCAGCGACTTGCGGATGTCCTCTGGCGATCCACCGCTGCGGCGCAGCTGGAAGCCGTGCCATTCGGACTCCAGCGCCACATCCGCCTCCTCCTGAAACAGGTTGAACGGTATATCGACGTTGACCGGGCCGGGCCGCCCGCTGGTCATGGTCGTCACCGCCTGGCGCAGCGCCAGCGGCAGCATGTCCACCCGGGTCGGCTGGAAGCTGCGCTTGACCACCGGGCGAATCACATTGGGGAAATCCGCCTGGTTGTGCCGGTTGAGCTCCTGGAACGGGCCGCGGTTGAACTGCGAGGTCGGCACGTTGGCCGTAATTGCCAGCAGCGCAGAGGAATCTGTCTGCGCGACCGCCATCGACATGATCAGGTTGGCGGAGCCCGGACCCGTAGAGGTCAGCGTTGCGACCGGCTGATGTTTCACCCGGAAATACCCGTCCGCCATATGGCCCGCGACCTGTTCGTGGCGCGGCGAAACCAGCTTGATCTTGTCGCGAACCTCATACAGTCCGTCCAGCAGTCCGATGTTGCCATGGCCGCAAATGCCGAAGACGTACGGGATTTTTTCTTTTACCAGGAACTCCGAGATGAGCGTCGCGCCCTTCATTTTTGGCATAATGACTTGACCTTCCAATAGTTATCGCTTCCCCTGCCGCGGCGCGTTTGGGTCAATACCGGTAAAACCTGGCCTGAGCAAACGGATTGGGGGAAGGGTTGCCTCGGTTGATTACCAATATTCACATAGTCGCATGTCAACCGACATTGTAGCATTTTTATGTTAGGCTGCCCCGGCCTCGACCTGACGCAAATTCGGCGCGCGACCGGAATTGTCGTTACAGCGGGCCCGCCGCAACACCCAGCAAAGGAGCCGGATCCATGTCTATGAAACTTTGGTATTCCCCCGCATCTCCGTTCGTGCGCAAAGTACTGGTTTTCGCACACGAAACGGGCGTGGCGGATTCGATCGAGCTTGTTCCCGGAAACGTGTGGGAGCCGGATACCGGGATCACCAGGGACAATCCCCTCGGAAAAGTCCCTGCCCTGGCCACCCCTGATGGCGTCTTTGCCGGATCCTACCTCTGCTGTGAGTATCTGGACACGCTGCACGCCGGGCCGCGCCTGATTCCGCAGGATGGGCCCGAGCGCTGGCCGGTGTTGCAGCTGCACGCGTTTGCGGACGGCATAATCGAGGCCACGGTCGCGCGGGTGATCGAGCAGGTGCGCCGGCCGAAGGAATATATCTACCAGGGCACGCTGGACAGGCAAAGCGCCAAGATCGTGCAGACGCTGGACCGGATTGCGCCGATGACGCCGACGCAAATAATCAACATCGCGACGATTACCCTGGGCTGCGCTCTAGGTTACCTGGATTTTCGCGCGCCGCAACTCGCCTGGCGCGAAGGGCGCGGGGCGCTGAGCCAGTGGTACGAAACGTTTTCGGCGCGCAAATCCATGCAGGCGACCTTGCCGCACGTCTGACGGCCGCCCCGGAATTACCCAGACGGCCCTGACCCGGGGGAGTGCAAGGCGTCAAAGAGGAAGTGTGCCCCCTGCTTTCACGGCTTGATCCGCTTGCCGGACAATCTGCTATTGCGCCCGCGTCAGATCAGCAAGCCCCCGCCGTCGACATAGACCACGCTGCCCGTCATGAACGTGTTGCGCAACATCAACAGAATCTGATCGGCGCAATCCTCGGCCTGGCCCACGCGCCTGACCGGAAGCGCCTTGGCGACGTTTTCGAGCAGCGTCTTGCGCGCTTCGGCCGGCATTGCCGCCCGCGTCGGTGTGTCGATGATGCCGGGCGAAACCACGTTGAACCGGACCGGCGCCATTTCCAGCGCAAGCCCCTGGGCCAGCGTTTCCAAGGCAGCGTTAATGGCGCCGACGAGCACCATATTGGGCTTGGGCCGCCGGCTCAGGAATCCGGACACGAACACGAACGACCCTCCCGGCGCAACGGTAGCCTTGCGCGCCACGCGATAGGCGCCCCAGAACTTGACGTTCATCGCAGCGTAGGCATCGTCGATGTTCTGATCGCGCACGGTGCCGAATTTGAATGCGGCGCCGCTGACCACGATGTGATCGTAGGTCGGAGACGCGTCGAAAAACGCTTCAACGGCGGCGGAGTCGGAAACATCCAGCTTGCGCGCTTCCACCGCGCCCTTGAGCAGTGCCTGCGCGGCGCGCAGCTTCTCCTCGGACCGGCTGGCTATGGTCACCTTCGCCCCTTCGGCGAGTGCGCCGGCCGCGGTCGCAAAACCTATGCCGGAACTGCCGCCGATAACCAATACGTTCTTTCCGCTTAGACTGGCCAAATGTGTCTCCGTGGTAGTTAATTGTTGTTACTTCGCATGAGCTGCCGATTCGGTCCCTAGTCAGCCTCGCCATCGCTGATCAAGGCCAGCGGTCCAGCCTCATGGTACGGGAGCGCATCCCGAAGCCGGCAATTACCCCTCGGGCTGCTTCCGCTGTGACCGATTCTATCCCGCGCCAGTCGATATTTCACCTGTGCACTTCCACATTGGGGGATCGTATCGCGTGCAGGCAATCCCCCAGCGTCGGCACGACTACGCCCGCTGAGATTTTGGCACGCCGGCCTGCTGCCTAAATCTCCGACAAAGGCGTGGCTCGCGCCTTGGTATCCTTGAATTTCATCAACCTGACGACTTCTCCGAGATCGGCGTGTAGCGAATCCAACCTGCGCTGCGGTAGTTCAGCCAAAGCCTGCTGCAGAATTCCGACAAACGGGCGCGGCGCGCGCTTGAGAATTTTCGTGCCTTTGGCGGTCAGTTGCAGTTGCACTACGCGGTGATCCTTGCCGATTCGTATTCTCTTGACCAAGCCTAGTTCCTCCAGGCGCCGCAGCATATTGCTCGCCGTGGACAGGTGTACTCCGAGTTGTCGTGCTAGATCACTTACTTTGATCCCAGGTGCGCCCGCAATTTCCGCCATCGCCCACAGTTGCGCTCCGCTCATCCCGCACTCTTGCTCGACCCACTGGTAGTGGCGCTTGATCGAGCGCAGCAGCACACGAAACTGTTTCAGCACCTCGAGCCGTTTCTTCTGGGCGGGGGTAGTCCCAGTGAGGGCCGCAGGAATGCCATCCCCGCCAGAACCGGATTCATCTGCCGTACGCTTCTCCATTTCGCTGCGCTGCCTTGAGTGAGAAATCAGTTTCCGTAACCGCATCGGGTTCCGACTGAATAGTATCCACGAGATCAGCAATATGTGGAAGCAGAACCGGCATACCGCCTCCTTCTTGCGGAATTCGCCTGCGATTCTATTGTCTCGCCGGCAGTCGGACCCGCGCTCAAGCGTGCGATCATATCCACTCGCCTGGAGTTGCGCCAACACGATGTATTCATGACGATTAAATCCGCTCTCTACCGCCAGACCCGCTGGCACGCCGGCTGCGCATGCCAATAATATTGCACAAAATCTTTGATTCAAATATGATGTTTCCGAAACACGCGGGCACGATTGCCATTTAAGCAAATGGATGGTTCCGTTAGCATGTCATCGAATTGAAGGAGGAGGAGGA
>JAENXP010000557.1 GCA_016649475.1 Burkholderiales bacterium
AAGGGCTGCGAGGGTGGATATTCGCTCATGCCGCCGGGGATGCCGCGGCGTTCAACCGAAACACGCGGGTAGTGCCGCTCGCAAATTCGTAGACCTTGTCGCCGACGCACAGGGAAATCGGCGCCGCCGCACCATCACGCCCACGAACCCTGAGCGCGTCGCGCGTCAGCCGCAGATCGAGTGAATGCCCGCGGTAGCGGATGCGCAGGTCGAGGCGCTCCATTTCCTGCGGCAATTCCGGAGCGAAGTGCAGCACATCGCCTCGTGCATCGATACCCGTCGACACGCGCAGGATCAGATCGACCGTTCCGGCCATCGCGCCCAGATGCACGCCCTCCGCGGTGGTGCCCTGCTGGACATCGTTCACGTCGCTGTGCAGCGCTTGCACGAAGAAGTCCATTGCGCGCTGCCGGTCGGAACGCGCCAGCACCCAGCCCAACACCGCTCGGGACAGCGTCGAGCCTTGCGACGAGCGGTCGGCATAGTAGGCGATGTTGCGCGGAATGGTCTCGTATTCGAACGGATAGTCGAGGCGTTCGAACAGTTCGCCGAGTTCTTCGGCGGAGAACAGGTAGAACAACATCAGCACGTCGGGCTGTTTCGACAGCTTGTAGTGGTTGGCGCTGTCGTTCTCCCCCTCGAGAATGAGATCGAGGCGCTGAATATTGCCGTAGCGGGTGCGGTAGCCCTCCCAGTCGAGCTCGCGCAAGGTTTCGTAGCCCTCGAACTGGCTGATGATGCCCTCGTCATGGAACGGCACATACATCCTGCGGCTTATGTCTTCCCAGCGCGCGATTTCCTCCGCCGACAAGCCCAACCGCGCCGCGAGCTCGGCGCGGCGCACCCCGGACAGCAAATCGAGCACTTCCAGCGCCCGGCACAGCACCCACACGGCCATGATGTTGGTATAGGCGTTGTTGTTGAGGCCGGGCGTCGTTGCATCCGGATAGCCGTCGTGAAACTCGTCAGGACCCATCACGCCGCGGATTTCGTAGCGCCCGCGCGCATCGTCGAAGCTGGCGATGCTCGACCAGAAACGGGCGATATCCAGGATCAGTTCCGCGCCATAAGCGTGCAGAAACTCGACATCGCGCGTGACCTGGAAGTACTGCCAGACATTCTGGGCGATGGCGCTGCCTACGTGGCGCTGCAGATAGGAGTTGTCGGGAACCCAGCGCTGCGAGCGCGGGTTCAGGTTGAGCGCCTGCGTCTCCTCCTGACCATCGCTTCCGCTCTGCCAGGGGAACATCGCGCCCTTGTACCCGGCCGCCGCGGCGGCGGCGCGCGCCTCGCCCAGGCGCCGGTAGCGATACATCAGCAGCGATCGGGTGATTTCTGGCATTCGATAATTGAAAAACGGAAAAATGAACAGTTCGTCCCAGAATATATGGCCCTGATACGCTTCCCCGGTCCAGCCCCGCGCGGGCACGCCGATATCCAGGCCGATGGAGTTGGGCGATACGGCCTGCAGCAGGTGAAACATGTTCAAGCGCAGCAGCATCGGGACGTTCGACTTGAAGCCGGGATCGGCCGGCTGGACATGCACATCGAAGCGGCGCCACAGGTGCTTCCAGGCGAGCACATGCTCCGCCAGCACGGCATCGAAGCGCCCCGCGCGCGCGATCGCCTTGCGCGCTTCCAGTGCGCACTCGGAAATGGCGTGGTCGCGCGAGGTGTAAAAAGACGCCAGCTTCTCCAGCACCAGCGTCTCCCCTTGCTTCAGGTCGACTTTGAGTTCCTGCCCGATGTACCCCGGTTCCTCGATCACCCGACGCCGGACCTCCAGAAGGCGTCCGTCGAGGAACGCCCGCGTGCGCGCCGCCTGCGCAACGCTGATATGCGACTGGCAGGTGCGCACCTGCAGGCACACGCCGTCCTCGCCGACGACCTCGCCTGCGAGCGGCTCCAGGTGCTTGTTGCTGAACTTGCGGTACAGCTTCGCGCCGTCGTTGGCGACGCGGGCGTCGATCGCCGAACGCAACGTGACGACTGCCGACCAGTTGTCGGCGGTCAGCGCCAACTCCTGCGCGCCCAGGTGCATGTCGCCCATCGACACCAGGCGTCGCTCGCGCAGCGTGCTGCGCCGCCCCTGGCCATCCTCGAAGCTGAGGCTGCGCAACAGCATGCCGCGGCGCAGATCGAGCTCCTGGCGATAAGACAGGAGCTTGACGCTGCGCGCGTCGAACCAGTCCTCCCCGCCGATGCGAAACGCCAGCGCGAGCCAGTTGGGGCAATTGACCAGATCCTCGTTTTCGACGCTGCGGCCGGCGATGTCGGTGCGCAAGCGATTGTAGCCGCCGGCGAGGTAGGTCCCGGGATAGTGAATGTCATCGGCCTGCGCCCCGGCGGCGGCACCGCGCGTCGCGAAATAGCCATTTCCCAGGGTGCACAAGGCTTCGCGGATCCCCTCTTGCGCCGGGTCGAAGCCCTCGAACACCAGCGACCAGGCCGAAGGCGGCTCCACTGCCACCTGAATCTGGCCCATATCGGTCACCACGACATCGGCGCCGGCATCGCGCAGCGCCTGCGCCTGGTCACGGCGATCGACGCCGATGACGCAGCCGAAGCGGCCGGCGCGCCCGGCCCCGACGCCGGCGATCGCGTCCTCCACCACCACGGCGCGCGCAGGATCCACG
>JAENXP010000232.1 GCA_016649475.1 Burkholderiales bacterium
ACAAATACCTTTGGCGCAAATCGCTGCCGCCTCGGATTGCACAAGCTGGCCGACCGTGCGCGCGAACTCAACATGGCTGCGGTGAAGATCGTGCGCGCCGTTGCCGAACGGGCCAATCGGCCGATCGTCATCGCGGGAGACATCGGCCCGATCGGCGACATCCTGGAGCCTTTCGGCACGCGGACCGTCGCCGAGGCGGAGGAGGCATTCTTCGAGCAGGCCCAGGCCCTGAAGGAGGGCGGCGTCGATATCGCCTGGATCGAGACGATGATCGCGGACAACGAGCTTGATGCCGCTATCCGCGGCGTGCAACGGGCGGGTCTAGCATATGTCGCAACCATGACCTTCGACGCCGGAGGACGAACCATGATGGGCGAATCTCCGGAGGACGCGATGCGGCGCATCAGAACCTTCGCATATAAGCCCATCGCGTTTGGTGCCAATTGCGGCGTCGGACCGGCGCAACTCATGGATTCGGTTATCGGCCTGGTCCGGGGCGCTGAAAACGACGCCATCGTCGTCGCCAAGAGCAACTGCGGCATTCCGGTGCTCGATAGCGAGATGCGCGTAAGCTACAACGGCAATCCCGATGTCATGGGTATCTACGCTTGCATGGCCCGCGATGCCGGCGCAAGAATAATCGGCGGCTGCTGTGGCACCACCGCGCAGCACATAAAGAGCATGAGGGACGCCCTTGAGCGCCGGCCCAGAGGTCCGGCACCGTCCTACGAGGATATCCAAGTAAAGCTCGGTCCGGTAAAGATCACGGCCAAGACGAATTAGACGCCCGGGACGCGGCGCAAATTCAACGGATCGCCCTCTTCAAAAACACCTGACAGGATCTCCGAATTCCCATGAACATTTGGTTGTCACCCGAAGCTGCAACGATCGTTCGCAAGAAGATTGAATCCGGCCTGTATGACTCTCACACCCAGGTGATTCAAGAAGCGCTGATCCTGCTGGAAGAGCGCGATCAAACCAGGGCGTTCCGGACAGATCGCCTTTTAAGCGAGATTGCAAATGGCATAGATCAGGCGAACAACCGGCAGTTGGTCGACGCCTTGGAGGTATTTCGCAGCCTTCGCAATAAGGCAGCCGAGCGCGTCGAATGATAGCCTCGAGCAAACTGCAATTCACGTTTCAGGCCTGCGCGGATCTCAACAGCATTTGGGAAACTATCGCCATGCCAGACGACAGATTTGGCTCGACCAATTCAGAGCACCTGACTGCAGCCAGCAGTTTCGTCGACCAGTTCGAGCAAGTGTGTCAACTATTGACCCTTCATCCGGAACTCGGCCCCCCACGGCACGAATTGCAGGACGGAATTCGCAGCCTGTTGTTTCAGCGATACGTGGTGTTCTATCGCAACCGCGGCAATTGCGTCGAGATCATGCGCATAATTCGCGCTGCACGCGAAATCGACGCCGTCGTCTAGCGCGCCTGCGCAACACGCGCATTCGCTGCCGGTAGCCGAGGCAGAGCCGTGTACGCGATGCTACCCGTCGTTTCTCGGGGCCTGCGGCGGTGCCGACTCACCCTCCCGCAGGAACATTTCGACCTGGATTTCCTGACCAGGCTCGAGCACCACGAATTCCGCATTATCGGCGTCGGGGTTTTCCGGCAACCGGATCAGGGTTTCGAGCATGGAGGTGGAGCCTACGATCTCTTCGAATTCCATGTTCCAGCGTTTGCCGCAGAATTCGGCCACTCTCAGCGCCATCGGCCGGCATTCCTCGAGTTCCTGCTGTGAGAACCCAACCATGCAAAGCTTGCGGTAGTGACGGTATTTCATCTCGACCAGGTAATCCGCAGTTTCCTCGTCGTAATCGCGCACGTAGTCAAGGTAGTCCTGTAGCGGTTCATCGCGCGCCTCCAGCCACCCCCGCGTCAGATAATAGGTGTTCGGGTTGGCGAAGAAGCGCTGCACATAACGCTGGTGCGAACCAAGAAAAATCGCGACGCAGTCGTGCGTTCGCGGGATGATCAATGTGTGCGGGCCGGACTTTATTCCGAGCAGGCCATTGCCGCACAGCCCGTACCCGATGATGATATTGCTCGGCTGCGCCACACGGTCAATTTCCTGCTGCAGGGCGGCGGCGAGTTTCTTCGGCGTATTGTGCAGCGTTATTTCGAGGTAAGTTACCGGTGTCGCCTCCGGCAGCAGCTTCTGCAGGTGCTCCTGCATTACCCGGCAGGCGATGATGACGGTGGGGCGGTTGGTCATGGTAGGTGCTCAGTGGGTCGGCGCTCAGTGGGTCGGGGCGGAGGCACGATTTGCGCCCGCTGCGGGTTGCGCTGGCTTGCGCCCGTCACGCACGCCGGATTTGCCTACGATGTCCGGAATCTGGTGTTCCTGGCGCGTGGCCATGATGTGTACCCCGGCGATGCCCGGTATCGCGCGTATCGCCTGGATCATTTCGATGCAGATGTTGCGACCCTCCAGCTGCGGGTCGGTCGCCTGCTCCAGCCGCTTGACGACTTCGTCCGGAATGTGGACACCAGGCACCTTGCTGCGCAGCCAGCGCGCGGTCTTGGCCGAACCGATGGGGCCGACGCCGATGAGGATATGGCAGCGCTCGTGCAGACCTTCGTCGCGCACGCGCTGCATGTAGGACTCTAGCATCGCCAGGTCGAAGCAGTACTGCGTCTGCACGAACTGCGCGCCCGCCGCGATCTTGCGTGCAAGCCGCATCGGGCGCATGCCGTAGGGCGGCGCGAACGGGTTGTCCGCACCGCCGAGGAACAGGCGCGGCACCGAGTTCAATTGTCTGCCGGAAATAAAGCGGCTTTCGTCGCGCATGACGCGCGCCGTCTGCAGCAAAGACATGCTGTCCAGGTCGAACACCGGCTTGGCATCGGGATGGTCGCCCACCAGCGTGCTGTCGCCGGTGAGGCAAAGCAGGTTGCGTATGCCCAGCGCCGCGGCACCGAGTATGTCGCCCTGGATGGCGATGCGGTTGCGGTCGCGGCAGGTAATCTGCATTACCGGCTCGAAACCAGCCTGCATCAGCAGCGCGGATACGCCCAGGCTGGACATGTGGCAATTGGCGCCGCTGCCGTCGGTGACGTTGATCGCGTCCACATTGCCGCGGAAGTGATCCAGGCGGGAGTACACCTCCGCCGGGTCGGCCGAATCCGGCGGGGAAAATTCGGCGGTAACGGCGAAGCCCCCGTTCTCGAGGAGACGCTCCAAGCGGCTGTCGGTCGCGGTCGCCGGCGCGCCGGACAGCGGCGCCGGTCCGTGCTCGCCGCGCGCGAGACGCATCCAGCTCGAACTGCCGGAGAAGCGCGCATTCGCCGGCGCATTGGGCAGCGGCGACAAGGCGGCCTCGCTCATGCCCTGCATGCCGAGCCAGCCTTCGACCCAGACGCACTGCATCTGCGGATCGACCTCGCAGCCGCCGTCTTCGCGCACACCGCCGCAGGGTCCGTTGCGCACGAATTTGGGGCAATTCATCGGGCAGGACATGCCGTTCCTGGACAAAAGGCACACGCCGCACATGCGGCAATCGAACATCATGCCCTTCACGCTGCGCTCGAACGGAATCACGATGCGCTCGACGCGGGCGAAGCCCAGTTTGCGAAACAGCGGCGCGCAGTACGCCATGAACGAACTGAAGCGCTTGTAGAAATGCTCCAGCGTTCCCGAGTGCCGTACCGACCAGCGCCGCAATGCCAGCATGTTCTAGTCTCCGTCGAGCTCGATAGCCGCGTCGGACAGTTCGGTGGCCGCGACGAACATGTCCTGGAAATCGGCGCGGTTCGAAAGTTCCACCACGCGCATCGATTGCGCCAGCCGGTGCGCGCGGCGCCGCTCGCGCCGGTTGAACAGCGCCATGCGAGCGCCGTCGCCGGCGGCATTGCCTATGGATTCGATGCGCTCGACCGGCAGCGGCGGCACCAGGCCGATGGCGACGATGTCGCGCGGTTCCAGGTGATTGCCGAAGGTGCCGGCAAGGTAGATGTGATCGAGCTGGGTCACGCCTTCTTCGCGCAGGAGAATTTCGATGCCGGCACGCAACGCGGCCTTGCCCAACTGCACCGCGCGCACGTCCTGCTGGGTGAACACGATGTCGCGTCCGGTGCGGCTGCCCATCCCCGGCACCAGCAGCGCTTCAAGCTGGCGGGTTTGCGCCGATGCGCGAATGCGCGGATGCGATCCGGCCGCGGCGAAGGCACCGTCGCTGCCGATCAGGCCGGCACCAGCCAGTGCGGTGACGGTCGAGATGACGCCCGAACCGCACAAACCCACCGGACGCTTGTCGCGCTCGCCTTCGCCGGGTATCGCCGCCCAGCGCAGATTGCGGCCGTCTTCGACCCAGACCCGCTCGATCGCGCCCGGCGCCGCGCGCACGCCGCAGGCGATGTGCGCACCCTCGTACACCGGCCCGGTGGCGCAGGAGGTCGCCGTCAGAACCCCGTCCCTGGCCAGCACCACTTCGCCGTTGGTGCCGATGTCCACCAGCAGATTGTTGCCGCGATAGAACTCCGGTCCGCGCGTGAGCACTGCAGAAACGGTATCGCCGCCGATGTATCCCGCAGGCATGGGCAGCACGAACACCGGCGCTCGCGGCATCATTGCGAGCCCCAGGCTTGCCGCCTCCACTTCCACGCCATCGGAAAGCACCGGCAGATAGGGACCGCGGCCCAGCGGTGCCGGATTGATGCCGAGCAGGATGTGCTGCATGGTCGGATTGCCCACCACCACCGCATCCGCGATGTCGGTGAGCGCGACGCCTGCTTCGTGCGCCGCTTCCGCGACCATGCGGTTGATTTCGTCCACCAGCAGCTTTTGCAGCGTGGAGAGCATCGCCACGTCGCTGTAGACATGCGTCATGCGCGATATCACGTCTTCGCCATAGGCGGCCTGCGGATTGCCCGCGGTGCGCACGGCGGCGATGTCGCCCCGCTCCAGGTTGCACAGAAACACGACGACCGAGGTGGTACCGATGTCCACCGCAAGCCCGTGCAGCGGCCGCGGCTTGCCGCGGGTGAGTTGCAGCACGCGCCGCTTCTCCAGCGTGGCGCTGACATCCTTGTGCATGTCGAAATCGGGTTCGCGGGAAAATTCGGCGAGCGCGGCAAGCGGCAGTTGGACCTTGCCCTGCCCGGCGCGGGCGAGTGCATCGGCGATGCGCCCGGCAAGCGGCCGCAGCGGCTCGGCGTAGGCGCCTTCGACCTCCAGCGCCACACGCTTCACCGCGGGGGCAAGCGCGATGCGGGTGACGGTATAGG
>JAENXP010000492.1 GCA_016649475.1 Burkholderiales bacterium
CCTTGCGCGCTGCGCGCGCCAACCGTGTTTTGGGTACGGATGAAAAGCGCATCCGTACGAAACGCACGGTTACGGTTGACACCAATCGGGGTACGGGGGTTCAGACAAGATCGTCGATTGCGTGCGGATGTGGTTTTCATCCGTGCGCAATCGACGATCCGCGCGGACGGCTTCTCGTCCGCGCAACATCGCAGCTCTGCAACAACGGGGATATAGGTCGCCAGGTAAAGCCGGCGCAAGACCGGGTAGCTGCTGCGCGGATTGGAATACAATTCAGACAAGGAGGGTAGAGCATGGGCATTCAGACCAGGGGGAAAAGCAGCGCGGCGGTGAAGAAAAAGAGCGTGGTGCGCAAGTCGGCGCCCAGGCGCGCGGCCGGCGCCTACAAGTTCGACGCCGCGGCGGAAACCATGCCGCGCGCGGAGATCGCGCGCTTGCAATTGCGCCGGCTGAAAACCAGCCTCAAGAATGCCTACGACAACGTGCCTTTCCACCGCCGGCGCATGAAGGCGCTGGGCTTCGAACCCGGCGACCTGAAGCATCTGGACGACCTTGCCGGGCTCCCGTTCACCCTGAAAACCGATTTGCGCGACCACTATCCGTTCGGCATGTTTGCGCGCCCGCGCACCGAGGTGGTGCGGCTGCACGCGTCCTCGGGAACCACCGGCAAGCCGACCGTGGTCGGTTACACCGCAAAGGACATAGCCACCTGGGCTGATTTGATGGCGCGTTCCATGGCCTGCGCCGGCAGCCGGCCGGGCGATGTGATCCATAACGCCTACGGCTATGGCCTGTTCACCGGCGGCCTCGGCGCGCACTACGGCGCGGAGCGCCTGGGCGCGACCGTGGTGCCCATGTCCGGCGGCAGCACCGAGCGCCAGATCGTGTTGATCACCGACTTCGGCGCGCGCGTGCTGTGCGCTACGCCGTCCTACGCGCTGGCGATCGCCGAGGTGGCGGAGAAAGAAGGCGTGGACCTGCGCAGATCCAAGCTCGAAATCGGCATATTCGGCGCCGAACCCTGGAGCGAGGCGATGCGGCGCGAGGTCGAGGCGCGCCTGGGGCTGAAAGCGGTCGACATCTACGGCCTGTCGGAAATCATGGGGCCGGGCGTCGCCTGCGAATGCGTGGAGGCACAGGCGGGATTGCACGGCTGGGAGGACCATTTCCTGTTCGAAGTGATCGATCCCGACAGCGGCAAGGCGGTCAAGGACGGCGAGGCGGGCGAACTGGTGATCAGCACGCTCACCAAGGAGGCGCTGCCGATGATCCGCTATCGCACCCGCGACATTACGCGCCTGAGTACCGAGCGTTGCGCCTGCGGCCGCACGCATGTTCGCATCAAGCGCATTACCGGCCGCAACGACGACATGCTGATCATCCGCGGCGTGAATGTCTACCCGTCGCAGATCGAGGCGGTGCTGGTGGGATTGCCCGACGTGGCGCCCCATTATCAACTGGTGGTGGAGAGAAAAGGCACTCTGGATCACCTGACCGTGGAAGTGGAAATGGTGCCCAACATCGTGCCTACGCCGGAGCTGCGCAAAGTCGTCGGCGCAGCAGTGCAGCACCACATCAAATCGATCATCGGCGTCACTGCCGATGTGCTGGTGAAGGAGCCGGGCGAAATTCCGCGCTCCATGGGCAAGGCCGTAAGGGTGCGCGACCTGCGGCCCAAGCTAAACTGAGGGCGGCCGGAACATGGATTTTCAGTGCCAGACAAACAAACGGCTATATGAAGAGCACGCGGCGACGCTGCAGTTGCTCGCGCGCGTGGAGCGCGTGTTCACCGGCCGCGCAGGCGTCTACCCGCCCGCGCCGGGCGATACCGAATGGCCCGCGTTCGCGCGCTCCCTGCTCTCGGCAATCGAGGTCGAGGTCGCGCGCCACTTCGAATTCGAGGAGCGCGACCTGTTTCCGCTGCTGGAGGAGGCCGGGGACGGCGATCTGGCGGCGCTGCTCGTAGAGGAGCATGTCACCATTCGTGCGGTGGCGCAGTCGATCGCAGGGCTGTTACGCGGGTCGCTTGCCGGCGAATTGCCGCCGCAACAGTGGCAGCTGCTGAAAACGCTCGCGCTCGAGTTCAGCGAGCGCCTGAGTTCGCATGCGCAGAAGGAAGATGGCGCGCTCCTGCCCGTGCTCGAGAATCTGCTGGACCAGGACACGGATCGGGAATTGTTCGGCGCCTACGCAGCGGGGTAAAGGGCGCAAACGATGCGAGGGGACAGCTCCCTTCGCGCGCGCCAGAATCGGACCGTGGCAAAACGACTGTTGCCGCGGTTTATAGGAAAAGGAGACATCAATGGCGGAGCGTGCACAGGCGGGTCCCATATCCGGTGTCAAACTGCGGCGACTTGCCCCGCAGGACCTGGATGCGGTGGTGGATATCGATGCGCAGATTACCGGCCGCTCGCGCCGGGTCTATTTCGAGCGCCGCCTGCAGGCGGCGCTGCGCGCACCGGAACTGAATACCCAGTTTGCGGCAGAGGAGGACGGCGTACTCGAAGGCTATGTGCTCGCGCGGCGGCTGGAAGGGGAATTCGGCCGTGCGGATCCGGCGTTGCGACTGGAGGTGATCAGCGTGCGCCCGGGCGAGCAGGGGCACGGATACGGCGATGCGCTTCTGGGTGCGCTGGAGGCCGACGCGCGCAAACATGGAATTCTGCAAGTGCGCACGCAAGCGGCATGGAAAGACCACGCCATGCTGAGTTTTCTCGACCACGCGGGTTTTGCGCTGGGCGGCGGCCAGGTGATCGACTGCGAAGTCCTTGCCGGACGCATCGGCAACGACGGGCAGGAAAGGGTGCTGGCGCCGGAGCACCATGGCCTGAGCGCCGAAATCGACCACAGCACGCCGCAGGCCAATGATTTCGAAGCGCTTGCGCGCGACCGGGCCCCGGTAGTCGTCGTCGGTGACGTCAAGCTGGAGTTGCCGCGCGAGCCCTATTACATGGGCGAGCTCGACCTCCGGCTCTCCCGTTCCTACGGCCCCGGCCGCTACGACACCGCCTACGAGGTCCACGGCCACGACTACCCGATCGGCCACGTGCGCTGGACCGAGCAGCGCAACCTC
>JAENXP010000194.1 GCA_016649475.1 Burkholderiales bacterium
ACCATTTAACAGTACCTGTACTCATGTCTATTATTCCTAGAAAAAAATTATGGAAGGCTTGCGCCCAAATGCGAGAACTTCAAGGAGGAAAACGAAGACCTGAGGAGTACCGCGAAAGCGGCTACGACGGACCAGCAATTCCACTACCTTACATTCCTGCACGCTCCTTATACATGAGCGCTCAGCCGGGGTCAAGACAATTCGGACAATTCGGCGCCTTCGCCCGCCATGCGCCCGGCCCACTGGCTGCGGTGTAGCTGGTTAGTAGCGTTTGCCGGTGCTGAATTCCACCTTTATGCGGGCGACCTGCCTGCGCATGGCCTCAAGTTCAACCCTGGCCGCTTCCTCGATGCGCACGCATTCTTGCGTGGGCGCGCCCTCGCCCAGCGGCAGGCGCTGGCGCGTCACCTCGGCCTGCGCCTCGCGGTAACGCTCGGTTGCCGCATTCCAGCGTTCAACCAGCTTTTGCTCCTGCTCCCGCCATTCTCTTCGCTTGTCCATCAGCCTGCCTCCGCGCGATCCATTGAGTCGTTCGATATAGCGCGCCGCGAGCTGCAAGCGCCCGCCATTGTACTCGCGTACTCGCAGCGCCGAGGAAATAGCGCGCGGCGCTGCCGCGGACCCGTGGTCCTCAGGGCCTGTTTCAGAATGAGGGGACTTCCCCTCATACTCCCCTAAATCAGGGGCCATTTCGTTAATTCTGAAATGGCCCCTCAGTCTCTGCGTTCGTAGCGGACGAAATCGTAGTCGAAGTCGACGCCGGCCTCGGCGCGGTGAGTTTCGCGTGCGACTTCGCGCCACTCGGCCCGGGAATATTCTGGGAAGACCGCATCGCCTGCGAACTCGGCGTGGATTTCGGTGAACTCGAGGCGGTGCGCACGCGGCAGCGACTCGCGGTACAGCTGCGCGCCCCCGATGATGAAGATGGTTGTCGTACCCCTGCAGGCTTCGAGGGCCTCGTCCAGGGAGTGGACGATCTCGCAGCCAGGCGCACTGTAGCCGTGATTGCGCGTGACCACCAGGTTGCGCCGTCCAGGCAGCGGCCTGCCTATGGATTCGAAAGTTTTGCGGCCCATCACCAGCGGATGGCCCATGGTCAGGGACTTGAAGCGTTTCAGATCCGCGGGCAGATGCCAGGGCAGCTTGTTGTTGTTGCCGATTACGCGATTCGCCGCGAGTGCGGCGATGAGGCAGATGCGGGGGGCGGCCGGCTGTGAATTTGGCACTGGCTTACTGGACCCGGAACCGTTCGATCGCCGCCAGGTTGGGCACGACTCCCAATCCCGGGATGTGGTCGAGCTCGATATTGCCGTCATCGACTTTGAATGCCGGTATCACGCCCAGTTCGCGCAAAGGATTGGGGTTGGCGTCCACTTCGACATAGCCCGGACCGCCTACCGCGGCCTTCAGATGCAGCGAGGCCGCCAGACCGACGCCACCGCCCAGCCAGTGCGGACAGAACATCACGCCGTGCGCGCGCGCCATTTTTCCGACTTCGAGGCAGCCGCTGAAACCGCCCCACTTGCCCAGGTCGGGCTGGATCACGCCCAAGGCCGACGCGCCGATGGCGGTTTCGAAAGTCTCCATGCCGCGCAGGTTTTCGCCGGCGGCGAGCGGTATTTTCGAATCGCGCGCCAGTTGTTGCCACGCTGACAGGGGCTGGTCGGCGGCAATCGGCTCCTCCAGCCACAGCGGCGCGTACTCCGCCAGCGCCGCGCTCATCGCGCGTGCCTCTCCGGGGTCCCAGGCCTGGTTGGCGTCTATCATCAGCGGCAGGGGCCCGAGGAGCGCGCGCAGCGCTTCCACGTTGGCGCGGTCGCGCTTCTCGCCGAAGCCGACCTTGAGCTTGAACGCACGATGGCCTTCCTGCAGTTTTACGGCGGCGAGTTGTTCCGGCCTGGTGGGATTGAGTCCGCTCGCATAGACCGGGATCGTCGGCGCGCCGTCCAGCATTTGCCACAGCGGCTGCGCCGCGCGCCGCGCGGCCAGGTCCCACAGCGCGACGTCCACGCCCGCCACGATCTGCGCCATTGGCCCGGGCTCGCCCGTCTGGATGGCGAGTACATGCAGCCGCCGGCTGAGTTCGCGGAAGGCGGCGGGCGGATCAGCCCACGCTTTTTCGCGCAGGATCGGAGCGACCAGGGTGTCGAGCAGGTGCGCTCGGTGCTCCGCGCCCAAGCTTGGAAAATTGCACCAGACTTCGCCCCAGCCGAAGACGCCGTCCGCGTCTTCGACGCGCACCAGCAGCGCCGGGCGGTCCTGCATAAGGCCGAAGGATGTCTGCACCGGTTCCAGCAGGGGCGCGCGAAACACCAGCGTGCGCACATCGACGATGCGCAGCGGGGCGGTTGTGCAAGGGCTCCCTGCGGACACTACTTCGACGGCGTGGTGCGCGCCGTCATACGGCGATCGGCGCCTTGATGGCGGGATGGGGATCGTAGCCTTCCAGGGTGAAGTCATCGTAGCGGAAGCCGAAGATGTCCTTCACCGCCGGGTTGATCCGCATCAGCGGGAACGCACGCGGCGTGCGGGCCAGCTGCTCGCGCGCCTGATCCCGGTGGTTGAGGTACAGATGCGCGTCGCCCAGGGTGTGCACGAATTCGCCCGGCTGCAGCCCGCATACCTGCGCCACCATCAAAGCGAGCAGGGCGTAGGAGGCGATATTGAAGGGCACGCCGAGAAACAGGTCTGCGCTTCTCTGGTACAGCTGGCAGGAAAGCCTGCCGTCTGCGACATAAAACTGGAACAATGCGTGGCAGGGCGGCAACTTCATGCGGTCGATGTCGGCCGGGTTCCAGGCGCTGACGATGTGGCGGCGCGAGTCCGGATTCTTCTTGATGCCTTCGATCAGCTGTGCCATCTGGTCGATTGCGCGGCCATCCGCTGCCTTCCAATTGCGCCACTGGTAGCCATAGACCGGACCCAGGTCCCCGTTCGCGTCCGCCCACTCGTCCCAGATGCTCACGCCGTGTTCCCGCAGGTAGCGCACGTTGGTGTCGCCCTGCAGAAACCACAGCAGTTCGTGGATGATGGATTTCAGGTGCAGCTTCTTGGTGGTGAGCAGCGGAAATGGCACCAGCGGGTAGCGCATCTGCCAGCCGAACACCGACAGCGTGCCGGTGCCGGTGCGGTCGCTTTTTCTTGCGCCGTGTTCCATCACGTGGCGCATCAGGTCCAGATACTGCTGTTCCGGATGGGTGGCGCTCATGGTCTTTGACAGTCAGCCTTTTTCCATCGGGCGGCGCGCATCGCTGCACCACTCGCTCCATGAACCCGGGTACAGCCTGGAACCGGGGAGTCCGGCGATTTCCATGGCGAGCAGGTTGTGGCAGGCAGATACGCCTGAGCCGCAGGAATGCACGACTGCGTCCGGCGCCGTGTCGCCGAGCAGCGCAGAAAAAACTTCATGCAATTCTGCTGCGGGCTTGAAACACCCGCCTGCATCCAGGTTGTCCCTGTAGAACCGGTTGAGCGAACCAGGGATGCGCCCGCCCACCGGGTCCAAGGTTTCGTTCTCGCCGCGGTAACGATCAGGGGAGCGCGCGTCGATGAGCATGCGTCCCGGGCGGCCGATCGAGCGCAGCACATCGTCGGCGTCGACGGACATCGCGCGCGCCTGGCCGTCAAAGCGTGCCGGCGCCGGTTGCGTAACGGCGTCGGTGACCGAACGCCCTTCGTTTATCCATTTGGCGTAGCCGCCGTCGAGCACGGCGACGTTTTCGTATCCCAGCCAGCGCAGCATCCACCACAGGCGCGAGGCGTACACGCCGATCTTCGCGTCATAGGCGACGACCTGGCTGTTTGCGGCGACGCCTGCGGCACCCAGCTTGCGCATGAATGCCTGCGGCTCGGGCAGGGCATGGCGGCCGTTCTTCCCGGTGGGTGCACCGGCGAGATCGCGGTCCAGGTGCATGAAGCGCGCACCGGGTATATGCGCCTTCGCGTATTCCAGCGCGCCTGATTCCGGTTTCGCAAGGTCGTGGCGGCAGTCGAACACCACCCACGTCGGGTCGTCCAGGTGTGCGGCAAGCTCCGCGGTACTGACCAGCGTCGTGTGCGCCATCGATATCATTCCTCCGCGATTTCTTGTTCCAGCCAGCCGCGCGCTTCCAAGTCATCGTCAAACACGCGCAGGTCTGCATTGATAAACATCTGCGACAGCCAGGCGCTCCATATCACCCATTCACTGCGGGTCACCACCGCGATCTTGTCGAAATCGTTGGGATGGCTGCGCGTGTACTTGATGTCCTCCCAGGCCACGTCCAAAGTGAATCCCGCCATCTGGCGCAGGTCGAAAAACAGACTGACCTTGCCGCCGGGTGCAAGTGCGGCGCGCACCATGTCCTCGAATTCCTTGTAGTCGGCGAGCACGAACTCGCCGAGTACGGTCACGGTGACCAGCTTTCCGCTGTGGTCGATGGCGATCATGGCTAGTCTCCGTTGTCTGGATGGGTTTGCACTATGGTCCGGCCGATGGCGCAAGGCCGTCGACGCTAGCTCCGGTTATGGGTATCAGGCGGGCTTCCCCAGTTCGCGCCGCAGATATTCGTGGAAATGCAGCATACCGTCTTCCATCGGCGACTGATACGGGCCGGCCTGGCTCGTGCCCTGGAGCATCAGCGCCTTGCGGCCACGGTCCATGCGCAGCGCGATCTCGTCATCCTCGATCGCGGTCTCCCAGTAGGCCGCCTGTTCGGCCTCGACGAATTCACGCTCGAACAGGACCACGTCTTCGGGATAGTAGAACTCGACCACGTTGGTGGTCGATTGCGGTCCGCGCGGGTGCAAGGTGCTCACCACCAGCACATGCGGATACCACTCGATCATGATGTTCGGATACAGCGTGAGCCAGATCGCCCCGTGCGGCGGAACCTCGCCCTGGTTGTAATCGAGCACCGCCTGTTGCCAGCGCGCATAGGTCTTTGTGCCGGGCCTGGACAAGCTCTTGTTTATGCCCACGGTCTGCACCGAGTGGCGCGGGCCGAACTGCCACTCGAGGTCGTCGCAGGTGACGAAATTGCCCAGACCCGGATGGAACGGCACGACGTGATAGTCCTCGAGGTAAACCTCGATGAACGTCTTCCAGTTGTAATTGCACTCGTGGATATGCACCCGGTCGAGCATGTAGCCGGAAAAATCCAGATCCGAGCGCTCCCGCAGCCCGCTCAGATCCTGCGCGATATCGCGCCTGCCGGCGAACAGCAAACCGTTCCAGTTCTGCAACGGTGTCTTGGGAAGATTGAGGCAGGGATTGTCGGGAAAGTGGGGTGCACCAAGCAGTTCGCCGCGCGTGTTGTAGGTCCAGCGGTGCAAGGGGCAGACGATGTTGCGCGCGCTGCCCCGGCCTTCGAGCATGATCGCCTGACGGTGGCGACAGACGTTGGACAGCAGTTCCACTCCCTGCTCGTTGCGGATCAGCAGCTTGGCGTGGTCCATCCACGCGAGGCTGTGATAGTCGCCCGCATTGGGCACCATCAGTTCATGGCCGATGTAGCCCGGGCCATTTTCGAACAGCAACTTTTGCTCGAGTTCCAGCATCTGCTGGTCGAAATACCAGGAGACGGGAAGCTGCGGGCTGCTTTGTCTGAGTTTCAGGGGGCTGGCAATATCGGACATTACTCAATCTCGCTTGACTCGTGCGGGACACAATAAGAGATCATTACAATGTGAGGGGATCCGGGTAGGAACGGAA
>JAENXP010000862.1 GCA_016649475.1 Burkholderiales bacterium
GCTCGTCGAGGACGATCACCGGCGGCTTGTGCACCAGCGCCTGCGCCACCAGCACGCGTCGCTTCATGCCGCCGGAGAGCGAACGCATGTTGGCGTCGGCCTTGCCGGTCAGGTCGAGGTGGTGCATGACTTCGTCGATCCAGGCGTCGTTGCGTTTGAGGCCGAAGTAGCCGGACTGGATGCGCAAGGTTTCGCGCACGCTGAAAAAAGGGTCGAACACCAGTTCCTGCGGCACCACGCCCAGCGCGCGGCGCGAGTCCCGGTACTGTGTGACCACGTCGTGACCCAGGACACGCACGCTGCCGCTGTCGGCGCGCGCCAGGCCGGCAAGTATGTTGATCAGCGTGGTCTTGCCCGCGCCATTGGGGCCTAGCAGCCCGAAAAACTCTCCCGGCGCCACCTCGAGGTCGATGCCGCCCAGCGCCTGAACTGCGCCATAGCGTTTGTGCACCTGCCGGATCTCGATTGCGGGGGTCATTTGCGGCGCCGCCTTGCGGCAATATGCGGATCAGGCCGGGCTGGCCTGCAGCAACTCGGATACTGCGTAGAGTTCGGCGAGGTGCTGCATCGCCTCGGGCAAATTGGCGAGGGACAAGGCGAGCTTGCGCGTACGCGCCTCGCGCAGGCATTCCAGGGCGAGCGCCACGGCCGCCGAGTCCACCTCGGTGACGCCTGCGAAATCGAGCACCGCCGCGCCTTGTTCGAGCAGGGTGCGCGCCTGTGCGAGAAGCGCCGAGACGGTGCCAATCGTGACTGGGCCTTGCAGCAGCAGGCGGTCGCCTTCCCGGGTGATCACTTGGGCTTGGTGCCGGCCTGGGTTTCCAGGGAGCGGTTCTTGTTCGCGAGCGATTTGATCAGGCCATCCACGCCGCTCTCGCGAATCTCGGCATTGAAGCTCTCGCGGTAGTTGGTCACCATGCTTACGCCGCCGACTATTACATCGTAGACCTTCCAGCCGCGCGGGGTCTTCTCCATGTCGTAGTCGATTCTGACCGCTTCGCTGCCCGACCGCTTGACCTGGCTTCTGACCGTGACATCGGTATCTCCCGCCGCGGCGCGCAGCGGCTTGAACTCGATCACTTCGTTCTTGTAACTGGACAGTGCGCCCGAGTAGGTGCGCACCAGCAGGGTACGAAACTCGTCCACCAGCGCCGCTTGCTGCGCCGCGTTTGCCTTGGGCCAGTTTCGCCCCATGGCGAGCGTCGTCATGCGGTTGAAGTTGAAATGCGGCAGCACCTTGGCGTCGACCAGTGCATCGATCTTTGACCGGTCGCCGGCCTTGATGTCCTTGTCCTGCTTGATGATGCCGATCACCTCTTCGCTGATGCTTTTGATCAGAACGTCGGGCGCAACGTCCTGCGCGCCCGCCACGGACGCAAACAGGGAAAAACAAAGTAGTGAAACAAGTCTGGTCATGGTCATGGTATTAGCCGGGGGGTTGCGGCCGTAATGCGCACACCGACGGGAATCGCGAGCACCGCTCGGTTACCGTCGTCGCGCGGCGGTGCC
>JAENXP010000838.1 GCA_016649475.1 Burkholderiales bacterium
CGGCCAGCGGCATCGGGCTTTGCGCCAGCAGATCGTAAGCCACCTTGCCGCGGTGCGCCGCCACGGTCAGCGGCATGCGAACGGGCCTGGCCATTATCTGTTTTACGGTGTGGCCATAGTCGGGATCGTTGTAGTTGGCCATCACCAGGTAGTTGATGTCGCCGCTGCGGCGCCAGTTTGGCCCCACCTTGAATGGCCCCCGTGCGGAAGGTTCCGCGCCAAGCTCGGGCATCTTCTTTGCGAAGTAGTCGGTTGCCGGTTGCGATTCGTCGAACAGTTTGTGCAGCTCGTCGTCGTACCACGTTGGGAAGTAAGCGCGGACGAAGTAGTCCAGCAGGGGATTGTCGAGCTTGACAACGCCGGGGATATCCAGCTCGCTGCCTTTCTCGACCACGATTTTCGTTCCGGCCTTCGCGGCTTCCTCGAGGCGCTTCATGATCATCGGCCCGAGCTCGTTGTCGAAGCGGATGCCCGGCACGAAGATGACCTTGAACTCGTTCACGCTCTGCTCGAAGGCGTCCTCGTGCAGCAATACCGCCGGATAGCCCAGCCGCCAGCATGCGATCCACAGCACCTCGACCTGGTGCGCAACGCTGATGGGCTTGAAATCGCTGAGCAAGTGCTGGTTGAGCGTGTTGACGATGCCGACCTGCTTGTAGCCGTAATCGGTTTCGGACATCAGCTCGCCGAACGGGGCGAGTATCTGCTTGTTGAGGTGCTGGGTGGTCTCTTTGCCGAATACCATCCCGGTGTTGGGGCCGTTCGCGAAGCTGGCCGGCAGGCCCCACTGGGAAACGCCGTCCGCCCCCTGGGCGAGCATCGCGAACGCCATGTGCCGCTGGTACTCGCCGTTGCACTTCCCGCGGATCTCGTGCAAGAGCGGGATATTCACGAATACCTGGCGCTTCCTGCCGAAGCGGAGCGCCGGAACCAGCATCGGCGATTGCTGCCAGCCCGTGGCGTTGTCGGCATAATGCACGTGCGAGCAGATGTCCAGCCCCTCAAACACATCGGGCGGGTAGCCGTTCATTATGCCGATGGTCCCCCCGACGGTCATCCACGTTCGGTGGTAGGTTCCCATTGCGGCATCGGGCACTACCGCCCGGGCGACGTTTGCGACGCGCGTGTTGTAGTCGCCCCAGCCGTGCCGTTCCCACTTGCCCCACGCGAGGTATTCGTCGAGCGCCTTGGGGTCGCGCTGGTTCTTCGGCCTGGATACGTAGCGCGACATATTGGATTTGATCTTGGAGACCTGCTTGCCAAACACCTTCCCGGCCAGGGCGGTGCGCATGCTCGGCAGCAGCTTGATGTGCAACTTGTCCAGCCCGGTGACTCCCATGTCGTACATCTCGTCGTAGAGCATCATCCCGTCGAGTGCCGGCGAGTGCCGCATCGAGAGCATCTCGCGCGTTATCCAGCGCTCGCTGGCCTTGATGTAGCCCTCGATGTATCTCGGCAGGTGGAAGTCGTTGTAGCTGATGAACACGTCGGAGAACTCGATCCGGTTGCGCACGCACGCATTGAGAAGCTGGTTTCGCGGCGTCGGCTGATACACCGATTGCGGCGCCATC
>JAENXP010000450.1 GCA_016649475.1 Burkholderiales bacterium
AATCGCTCACCGCCACGATCATGTAGCCATCGAGATCCAGCTCCAGGCCGAACACCTCCTCGTCCCATTTCATCGCGCTCTTGAGGCAGCGCATGGCGAAGCCGCACTGGTCCAGCTTGCCCGGTTCGACGTAGACGGCGAGCCGGGCCGAGCGCCCGGAGCGGGTGACGAAGCTGTCCTCCAGTTTTTCCAGTTTCGCCGCCACCATGGCGAACAGGTACGAGGGCTTGGGAAACGGGTCCTCCCATTTCGCCCAGTGCCGGCCGCCCTCGTCCTCGCCCGCGGCAGCCAGATTCCCGTTCGAGAGCAGCACCGGATAGCGTTCGCGATCGGCGTGGATGGTAGCGGTGTAGCGCGCCATCACGTCGGGCCGGTCGATGAACCAGGTGATGCGGCGAAAGCCCTCGGCTTCGCATTGGGTGAAAAAACCGTTGCTCGACGCGTACAGGCCCTCCAGCCGGGTGTTCTTCTGCGGGCGGATGCGCGAGACGGTTTCGAGCGTGAAGCGCGCGGGCACCCCGGCGATGGTGAGGCTTTCGGGCGCGACAACATACTCGCCGGGCGCCAGCACCCTGCCGTCCAGTGCCACCGACACCAGCTCGATCTCGTCGCCGTCCAGCGCCAGCGGCGCGCCGGCGTCGGCGGACAGCGGATTTCTGCTCACCGCCAGGACAGCGCGCACCAGCGCGTGATCTTCGCGGATATCGACATCGAGATCGATGCTCGAGATCAGGTAGGCCGGCGCTTGGTAGTCCTTCAAATAGATCGTCTTGGGTGCGGGCTCGCGCATGGTGTAAGGTGCCGGGATAGTTGCTGGAGGGCGCCAGTTTACCGGAAGCGCTGCCGGGTGCGCCAAAAAGAACTATAGTTCAACAATACTTTACGACACGAGGGGACTAGTCCCGTCGTGTTCCCCTCAATCGGCCGCCCGACGGCAAATCCGTCAGGCGTTCAAAGCGGGGCTGGACGAACGGAGCTACGCATGCGCCGGTTCACTATTTTCCTGATGGCCTGGTTCTGGCCCTTGTGGCTGGCAGCGGCACCGGCGCCGGTGGTGGTGCTCACGATCGACGGCGCGATCGGGCCGGCGACCGCGGATTACGTGCACCGCGGCATTGAACGCGCGCGCGCAATGCAGGCGCAATTGCTGGTGCTGCAAATGGACACGCCGGGCGGGCTGGATACTTCGATGCGCGCCATCATCAAGGACATACTCGCCGCGCCCATGCCGGTCGCCTCGTTCGTCGCACCGGGCGGCGCACGCGCCGCCAGCGCCGGCACCTATATTCTCTATGCCAGCCACATCGCGGCGATGGCGCCGGGCACCAACCTGGGCGCGGCGACTCCGGTGCAAATAGGCGGAGGTGGCTTCGGTGGAGGCAAGGACGAAGGTCGCGCCGAAGGCAGCAAGGAGGACGGCAAAGGCAAGGATGAGGCCGGCAAGGGCAAGGACGAAGCAGGCAAAGACGGCGGCAAGGCAGGCGTGCTTTCGGGTGACGCGATGACGCGCAAGGTGGTGCACGACGCTTCGGCCTATATCCGCGGGCTGGCGCAAATGCGCGGCCGCAACGCCGAGTGGGCGGAGCGCGCGGTGCGCGAGGCGGTGAGCCTGTCCGCGGTCGAAGCGCTGGAACTCAAGGTCATCGATATCGTGGCCGATGACCTGCCGCAACTGCTGCAGCGGCTGGACGGCCGCAAGTTCAAGCTTGCCGGAACCGAGCATGTGCTCGCCACCGCGGGCGTGACCGCCACAGCGTTCGAACCCGACTGGCGCACGCGCTTTCTCTCCATCATCACCAACCCGAGCATCGCCTACATTCTGATCCTGCTCGGCATTTACGCCATCGTGTTCGAATTCTCCAACCCGGGGATGGTGTTGCCCGGCGTAGTCGGCGCAATCTGCGTGCTGATTGCGCTGTATGCCTTCCAGATGCTGCCGGTCAACTACGCCGGGCTCGCGCTCATATTATTGGGCATCGCCTTCATGGTGGCTGAAGCTTTCATTCCGGCTTTCGGTTCCCTCGGCATAGGCGGGCTGATCGCTTTCGTCATTGGATCAGTCATGCTGTACGACAGCGATCTTCCCGACTTCAGTATCCCGCTCGGGCTGATCGGCGGTTTCGCCGTGGCCAGCGCCGCGTTTCTGTTGCTGGTAGTCGGAGTATTGCTCAAATCGCAGCGCCGGCCCGTGGTGAGCGGGCGCGAGCAACTGCTCGGCGCGCCCGGCGAAGTACTGGAAGATTTCGCGGGCGAGGGCTGGGCCCGGGTGCACAGCGAAAACTGGCGCGTGCGCGCAGCAATGCCGCTCAAGGCCGGCCAGCGCGTGCGCGTCGCCGCGATCGACGGCCTGATTCTGGACGTCGTTGCCGCGCCCGATAAACGGGATGCGTAACGCACGAGCCGTTGCCGCGTTGCAGCTTGTCCGATTCATGGTCTACCTGGGAGATTAAATCATGCTGCTCAATTTCGGTTTAGGCGCGATCATTCTCGTCGTGGCGCTGCTTGCCGTGTCGATGCGCATCCTGCGCGAATACGATCGCGGCGTGGTGTTCCAGTTGGGGCGGTTCTGGAGCGTAAAGGGACCGGGGATGATTTTCCTGATCCCGGTGGTGCAGCAGATGGTGCGGGTGGACCTGCGCACCGTGGTGTTCGACGTGCCGCCGCAGGACGTGATCACGCGCGACAACGTCTCGGTCAAGGTGAACGCCGTGGTGTACTTCCGCGTGGTCGATCCGGAGAAGGCGATCATCCAGGTGGTCGACTTCCTCGGCGCGACCAGCCAGCTCGCCCAGACCACGCTGCGCGCGGTACTCGGCAAGCACGAACTGGATGCGCTGCTGGCCGAGCGCGAGAAGCTCAATCTCGACATCCAGAAAGTGCTGGACACCCAGACCGATGCCTGGGGTATCAAGGTGTCCAACGTAGAGATCAAGCACGTGGATCTGAACGAGTCGATGGTGCGTGCGATTGCGCGCCAGGCGGAAGCCGAGCGCGAGCGGCGCGCCAAGGTGATCCACGCCGAGGGCGAGTTGCAGGCCTCGGAAAAACTGCTGCAGGCGGCGCAGGTCATGGCGCGGCAGCCCGAAGCGATGCAGCTGCGCTACCTGCAGACCTTGAGCAACATCGCCGGGGACAAGGCTTCCACCATCGTATTCCCGGTGCCGATGGACCTGATCGCGCCGATGCTGGACGCGCTGAGGAAGCGCAGCGCGTAAGGCCCGTTGCGCCGTCTCCGCCCGCGGTGCTGGGGCGGATGCATACGGAGTTCGTCTCCAAATGAGGGGATATCTC
>JAENXP010000577.1 GCA_016649475.1 Burkholderiales bacterium
CGTTTTCGGCGCGCCGACCTTCTTCGTCGGCGAGGAAATGTTCTGGGGGCAGGACCGGCTCGATTTCGTCGCCCAGGCGCTGGACAAATAGTGGGGATGCACAGTGCCCGCAGCGCCTGGACGCGGACCCTTCGCTACGCTCAGGACGGCGGCAAAGAGCGGTCTTTCCCGGCTCCCGGCCGGGCAAGCCTCCGGGCAGCAGCCGGCGTGGCTACGGTCTGCGACCGCCATTGCGGCGCCGACCACCTTCGCATTCACCTCAAGCCAAGCACCCTGATTTTGCGCGAGTCCTGTCCTCAGGGTAGACTGCTCCCTGAATCAGCCGTTTTTCGTGTCTAGACGATACATCGAAGGAAGCCTGGTGATTTTCACAAACGCTCGGCGACGCAGCCTGCACGGGAGCCCATGGATCAGGAAACACAGTTAACGGTACTGTTCGCCGACGTCAGCGGCAGCACGAAACTGTATGAATCCGAGGGCGACAAGGCTGCCATGGAGGCGATCGCGCATTGCCTCGATCAGCTGCGGCAGACCGTCGAATCCTCGGGCGGGCACGTCGTGAAAACCATCGGCGACGAAATCATGGCCGTGTTTCCGACACCCGACGCCGCGGCCAATGCCGCTAGCAGCATGCAATATGCGATCGACGCGCTTCCAATCGTCGGCGCGACCAAGCTCGGCGTCCGGATCGGCTTTCATCATGGACCCGTGATTCAGCTCGACAATGACTACTTCGGCGACACCGTGAACCTCGCCGCCCGGCTGGTCGAACAGGCAGCAAGTAATCAGATCATCATCTCGCGCGAAACCTCGGACCGGCTCGGCCCGATATTCCGCAGTTTCAAACGACCTTTGTACCCGATCCATGTCAGGGGCAAGGCCGAAGAAGTCGGGCTGTGCGAACTCATCTGGCGCCATGCCGACGACCAAACCATGTCGGTCAGCCGCCTGACCGGCGACAGACCCGAGCCGCTGGCGCTGCACCTGAAGTTCCGAGACCGGGAAATCATCTGCCGGCGCAACAGCGAAGCGATAACCATAGGGCGCGATCCCGACTGCAGCCTCGTCATCGCCAATAGCATGGCCTCGCGCAAGCATTGCAGCGTCGAGCGGCGCCAGGACAAGTTCATCCTTGCGGACCAAAGCACGAACGGGACTTACGTCACCGACGAGGGGGGCAGCGAGATGCTACTGCGGCGAGAGGAGTTCAGGCTCGGAGTTCACGGCTGGATCAGCTTCGGCCAGCCCAAAGCGGAGGCGGAGGAAGTAGTAGAGTATTTCTGCAATTGAAACCGCGCATGCAGGCGAAATCGGTACGCTTGCTGGCGCCGGATGGATCACGGTATATAGTAGGCCCGGCATTGCTCGAATCGCTTGCCAACTTTGCGGGATTCGACCATCCTAACGGCCTTGAAGTGACTCCAAGTCGCGAACATCAATGATTAACACCACACTCGGTCGCTACCGCATCATTGGCGAATTGGGACGCGGTGCCATGGGCACTGTGTATCGCGCGCATGATCCGCTTATCGATCGCGAAGTCGCCATCAAGACGCTGCATCCGAACCTGCCGGCGGATGCGATCGCGGATGTGCGCGAGCGCTTCCTGCGCGAGGCGAAATCCGCAGGGCGGCTGAGCCATCCGAACATCGTGACGATCTTCGATGTGGGCGAGCAGGGGGGCATCGCCTACATGGCGATGGAACTCCTGGAGGGCCAAACTCTGGCGCAATTGCTCGCCGAGTCCGTGCGCTTGCCGTTTCAGACCATCGCCGACCTCGCGGCCCAGATCGCGGAGGCGCTCGATCGTGCACAGCAGCTGGGCATAGTACACCGCGACGTCAAACCGGCGAATATAGTGGTCTCGGAGTCCGGACACGCCAAACTCACTGACTTCGGCGTTGCTTACCTGCCTGCCTCGACGATGACGCAGACCGGCACCATGATCGGCTCGCCCCGCTACATGTCACCGGAGCAGGTGCTGGGCCTGCCCATCGATCCGCGCTCGGACATTTTTTCGCTCGGGGGGGTGCTCTACGAGATGCTGGCCCTGCGCGCGCCATTCGTTCGCAGCGGGGACGCCACGATCTTCCCGCTGATCAACCGCATCGCGGCGGAAGCGCACCCTCCGGTCACACAAGTAGACCCGTCCATACCGGCGGGATTCGAACCCATCCTGCGCAGGGCGCTCGCGAAAAAGCCGGAGGATCGCTACCAGCGAGCGGGAGAAATGGCAGACGATCTACGCGCATTGCGCGGTCTGGCGCGAACCAGCGTTGCACCAACACCGACCGACGGCGAAACCACCACGGCGAACGCCCTCGGCGCGCAGACCGTGCCGCGGCAGTTCGCGGACACCCTGCCCAATGCAGCGCTGGCCGCATCCGCCCAGTCGCCGGGGCAGGAGAAAAAGTCCAACGCGTTCGTTCTGGACCTGGATTCCTTCGTCCGCGACTTTGACGCGCAGGAAGAAGCGCGGCTGCAGGCAGAGAAAGAAGAGCGCCTGAAGAAAGAGGAGGCGCTGCGCCTGTGGAGCGAGGCCGAGGCGCGCAAGC
>JAENXP010000814.1 GCA_016649475.1 Burkholderiales bacterium
AATAGGTGTGCGCTCGCCGGCGCGGTAGCGCCGTAGGCAAGACCAAGAAGCACTGCGCCCAGCGCGATCGAGGCCACGCTGCCCGCTGCAGCCGCCAGCAGCATGGCCAGTGTGGCCAGAAGCACGAACTGGCTGACCCGTACGGCGCCATAGCGAACGATGAAGCCGGGCGAAAGCAGCGCGGACAAAATGCCCACACCGTAAACGGTCGAAATGAACACGCCCGAGAGCGCCCCGGGCACGCCGAGGTCTTGCGCGACTGCGGGCGCCACGGCCGGCAGGGAGAACGCCGCCATCGTTGCGAGCGACTGTGTCGCGAGCATGGCGAGCAGCGGCCAGGTGGGGAAATGTTTGCGCTCGTCGACTGGCGGGTTCACTGTCGCGCGTACGGATGTAGCGGGGCGACCATTCTACCACGCCGTCCCGTGCCTACGTTGCGCAGGTGCTGGGCCGGGGACTCGCGGACGCGAGCCGGAACCGGGTGCGGCGCGTCCGCCAGGCGTCCCGCTTTTTTGTCATAATCACGGCGGCATTGATAAAAATCAACATCGGACCGGAAATCCTCTGATACAAGTCAAAAAGGGGGAGAGAACCTATAATCTTCAAACCATGATCAGTGGTGGAACTGCATTCAGCAAACGCAGGGCCGGTCGCTGAACCGACGCCGTTCGAACACCGTTCGAAATTTCACCCATCTTTTATGATTACTGCCAAAGGAGGATTTATGGAGCGTAACTCAAGGTGTCGATTCGGCGTATTGACCACTGCCGCTGTGTTCGCGGCGGCTCTTGCCGCAACCTGGGGCGCGCCCCAGACGGCACACGCGCAGGACAAGCCGAAAAAGGTCGTGCTGCGCTTCGTCTCGGACTTTCCGTCGCCGCCGCACCCGGCTGCTCTCGCGATGAAGTACTTCGGCGAGCGGCTGCCGCAGGTGATACCCGGCAGCGAGGCGCGTCTTTACTATGCGGGTGCGCTCTATACCGTTCCCGAAGCCTTCGAGGCGATGCGCCAGGGCAACCTGGAAATGACCTGGATGCAAATCGGCAAGGCGGCGCCGGTCGAGCCGTACATGATGACCGTGATCGGGCCGGGCGTGCTGACCACCGTCGGCGCCGTGGATTCGCTGGAAAAAACCAAAACCTACCAGATGCTGGTGGACCGGCTCGAAAAGAAACAGCTCATCAAGGTGTTTGGCGTCGGCCACATGAGCTTCGGCATGGGCGTCGGCGGCAAGAAGCGCTACGCCAAGCCGGCGGACTTTGTCGGGAGCAAACTGCGCAGCATGGGCCCGGTCGAGAACGCCTCGCTCTCCTCGTGGAAGGCGAGTCCGGTGGTGATGGGCTTCGGCGAAGTTCCAAGCGCGCTGGAATCCGGCGTCATCGACGGGCTGATGACCAGCCTCGGCGGCTGGAACAGCGTGCGCCAGCAGGCGCCGTACTACACCATGGGCGGCGCCGGCGCCTTCGTCGGCGACTACTATATGATCAGCGCCAGCCGCCGCTGGTGGGACCGCCTCACTCCGGCGACGCAGGACGCGCTGCAGAAGCTGATAGCGGAGACGGTACAGGTGCAGAAGGAATTCAACTGGTGCTTCGACAAGATGGCCTACGACAAGTACGGCACCAAGGATCCGTCCAAGCCGGGC
>JAENXP010000040.1 GCA_016649475.1 Burkholderiales bacterium
CAGTTACTACGGCCCGTTCGACGCGCACCATATTTTTGACGAGATTCCGAAAGGCTCGCTGGAGACCCAGGCGCTCAAGATAGACTGGACCTTCTGGTGCTTCCAGTGCGGGGGCATGGCGTCGGCGCGCACCTGCCCGCACGACGAGAAGGACCGGCTGAACGTCTCGGGCACCAAGCTGAGAAAGTGGTTGTCCGAAGGCAGCGAGGTGCCGGCCGAATTCAGCCGCGCGGAAGTGCTCGCTATCCTGAGGGAGTACTATGCCGGACTGGAAGCGCACGAGAAAGTCGAAGTGAAGCTCGCCGGGCATTCCGCGCGCTAGCTGAAAGGTGTTCTTGTTTAACTGAACTTGTTTTTTTCTAGGAGGTAGTAACGATGCCGACATTCGTCCGTACCGAAAAATGCGACGGCTGCAAGGGGCAGGACAAGACCGCGTGCATGTACATTTGCCCGCATGACCTGATGCATCTGGACAAGGACGGTTCCGTAACAGGCCATGCGATGAAGGCCTACAACGTCGAACCGGAGCAGTGCTGGGAGTGCTATTCCTGCGTCAAGATCTGTCCGCAGAACGCGATCGAGTGCCGCCATTACGCCGACATCGTGCCGCTGGGCGCCTCGGTGCAGCCCTTGCGCGGTACCGATTCCATCATGTGGACCATCAAGTTCAGGAACGGCACCGTGAAGCGCTTCAAGTTTCCGATCCGCACCACGCCGGAAGGCTCGGCCGATCCCTACGGCGGCAAGCCGAAGGCGAACATGGCCGATATCGCCAACGACGAAGTGCTGTTCACCAAGCAATTGCATGCGGGCGACCGCAGCCAGTTCGTGAAGTCATAGGAAGCCGACCGCGGGGTGCGTCTGCATTGACCGCCCGCACTCCAGACTGCAACTTTATTAACGGCAGAGGGCTACAGGGTTTAGCCCAAGCCGCATTGAGAAAGGAAATCTGCAATGGCTGAATACGTGTTTGGCAATCCGGAAATCGTCGAAGAAGAAGTCGACATGCTCATCATTGGCGGCGGCATGGCCGCCTGCGGCACCGCATTCGAAGTCCCGCGCTGGATCGAAGGCACCGACCTCAAGGTGAAGCTGGTGGACAAGGCCGCGCTGTCGCGCTCCGGCGCCGTGGCGCAGGGCCTGTCGGCGATCAACACCTACCTCGGCGAAAACGACCCCGCCGACTACGTGCGCTACGTGCGCAACGACCTGATGGGCATCGTGCGCGAAGACCTGATTTACGATGTCGGCCGCCATGTCGACGACTCGGTGCACAATTTCGAGGACTGGGGACTGCCGATCTGGAAATCGCAGGGCGACGAGGAAAAATCGCTGCGCAACGGCGGCAAGCCGGTGCGTTCGGGCAAATGGCAGATCATGATCAACGGCGAGTCCTACAAGTGGATCGTGGCCGAGGCGGCCAAGAAGGCGCTCGGCATGGACAACATCCAGGAGCGCGTGTTCGTCGTGCGCCTGATCAACGACAAGAACGACCCCACCCGCATCGCAGGTGCGGCGGGCTTTTCGGTGCGCGAGCACAAGCTCTACATCTACAAGTTCAAGGCCTGCATGCTTGCCGCCGGCGGCGCGGTGAACGTGTTCCGCCCGCGCTCGGTGGGCGAGGGCGGCGGGCGCGCCTGGTTCCCGGTGTGGAACGCGGGCTCGACCTACTCGATGGCGGCCGAAGCCGGCGCCGAAATGACCATGATGGAAAACCGCTTCGTGCCGGCGCGCTTCAAGGACGGCTACGGCCCGGTGGGCGCATGGTTCCTGCTGTTCAAGGCCAAGGTCCAGAACGGCATGGGCGAGGACTACAACGCGCTGCGCGGCGACGTCATCAAGGACGAAAAGCGCTTTGGCAAGTACGGCCTGGGCGTGCCGGGTACCTGCCTGCGGAACCACATCATGCTGGAAGAGATGATCAACGGCCGCGGCCCGATTTTCATGGATACGCCGACAGCGCTGGCGAAGCTGGGCGAGAAGATGACGCCCAAGGAGTTGAAGCACCTCGAAGCCGAGGCCTGGGAAGACTTCCTCGACATGACCATCAGCCAGTGCGGCATCTGGGCCGGCGAGAACATCGAGCCGGAAAAAACCATGTCGGAGATCATGCCGACCGAGCCGTACCTGCTGGGTTCGCACTCGGGCTGCGCCGGCCTGTGGGTGTCGGGCCCGACCGATCTGCCGGGCGTGCCCAAGGAATGGTCCTGGGGCTATCGCAGCATGACCACGGTCAAAGGGCTGTTCTCGGCCGGCGACGGCGTCGGTGCTTCGGGCCACAAGTTCTCCTCGGGTTCGCACGCCGAAGGGCGCATCGCCGGCAAGGCGATGGTCAAGTACTGCCTGGACAACAAGGACTGGAAGCCCGAACTCGAGCGCACCACGCAGGAACTCGTCGATGAGATCTACAAGCCCGTGCGCACCTTCCTCGAGCACAAGGACTACACCACGGCGATCGACATCAATCCGCACTACATCACGCCCAAGATGCTGCAGTTCCGGCTGCAGAAAATCATGGACGAGTATGTCGCCGGGGTGGGGACCTACTACCGCACCAACAAGAAGATGCTGGAGGTGGCGGAATTCAAGCTCGAGATGCTCAAGGAAGACTCGCTCAAGATGCGCGCCAAGGACCTGCACGAACTGCTGCGCGCCTGGGAGAACTACCACCGGATCATGTCCGCCGAGGCGCACATGAAACACATCCAGTTCCGCGAGGAAACCCGCTATCCTGGCTTCTACTACCACATGGACTACAACTACATAGATGATGAGAACTGGAAGTGCTTCTCCAACTCCACCTATGACAAGAAAACGAAGAAGTGGACGCTGAAGAAGGTGCCGTACGTGCAGGTAATCAAGTAGGCTCTGCGCCGATCCGGCGCCAGTCCAGTCGGGGGTCTGGGTATAATCTACCCAGACCCCTCTTGTTTTAGGGACCGTCCGGGCAAAAATCCCGCCCGGGCTGTTTTGAGGCTCGTCGCGATGGGCTGCAATCCGAGCGCATTGCACGGGCCGTACTGCTACAGGACATAAACTATGAGTATCGACATACGGCTGCCGCCGCCCGAACCCGGGCCGGGCGAAGCACTGATCAAGGAATACAGCGATCCCAGCCCGATGACACCGGTGCAGCCGGTGCAGCTCGGGCCGGACGACACATTCCAGTTCCGCTGCCACAAGGGCATCGCCTGCTTCAACAAATGCTGTCAGAACATCGACATCATGCTCGCGCCCTATGACATTCTGCGGCTGAAAAATCGCCTCGGGATTTCATCACGCGATTTTCTCGACAACTTTACCCGCGATTTTGCGATGGACGGCCACGGCATGCCGGGGTTGAAGCTCGCTACCAGGGACGAATCGCCGGCCTGCGTGTTCCTCAGGCCAGAAGGTTGCGGCGTGTACGAGGACCGGCCTTCTGCCTGCCGCTACTATGCGCTCGGGTTGCTGTCGATGCGCAAGAAGGACTCGCCCACCGACGAGGATTCGTATTTCGTGGTCAAGGAAGACCATTGCCTCGGTCATCAGGAGGCGAAGACGCAGACCGTGGGCGAATACCGCAAGGAGCAGGGGCTGGAGGATTACGACGCGATCAATCGCGAGTGGCGCCAGATCGTGCTGAAGAAGCGCTCCAGCGGCCCGACCGTAGGAAAGCCCTCCGAGCGCAGCATGGAGCTGTTCTTCCATGCGAGTTACGACCTCGACGGCTTTCGCGATTTCATTTCCACGCCGGGCTTTACCGAGCTGTTCGAACTCGATCCGGCGGAAAAACAGGCGCTGCTGGCGAACGACGAGTCGTTGCTGCGCTTCGCCTTCCGCTTCTTGAAGCAGGCGCTGTACGGGGAGATGAGCATCCCGGTGCGGGCGGATGCGGCGGAAATGCGGCGCGAGCGGTATCGCCGGAGAGTGGAGCAGATGGAGCGCGACGCGGTCGAACGCAAGTCGATGGATCAGGACGCGCAGTACGAAAGCCTGAAGCACGAGAGCCAGGATGACTGATGAGCGACGAATGAGCGGCGAATGAACGATTTGCACGACACCCGGCGGCTGGACGCCGATCTCGACCGCATCGAAACCGAGCCTTACTACGAGCCGGTGAGCGGGGAGGTGGCGCTGTTCGAGGCCGCCTTCGCAGCCCGAGTGCCGGTGCTGCTGAAAGGGCCCACGGGCTGCGGCAAGACACGCTTCGTCGAACACATGGCCTGGCGCCTGGCGCGGCCGCTGGTGACGGTGTCCTGCCATGACGATCTGACCGCCTCCGATCTTGTCGGGCGCTACCTCATCGTCGACAACCAGACCGTGTGGGTGGACGGGCCGCTCGCGCGCGCGGTGCGCTCGGGCAGCATCTGCTATCTGGACGAAATCGTGGAAGCGCGCAAGGACACCACTGTGGTGATACACCCGCTCGCCGACAGCCGCCGCATCCTGCCGATGGAAAAGCGCGGCGAGCTGCTGCGCGCGCCGGCGGAATTCATGCTGATCCTGTCCTACAACCCGGGCTACCAGAGTGTGCTGAAGGAACTCAAGCATTCGACGCGCCAGCGCTTCGTCGCCATCGAGTTCGATTACCCGCGCCCCGATCTCGAGGCCAGGATAGTGCTTACCGAGACCGGCATCGATGCGCCCACCGCCGAGCGTTTGGTGAAATTCGCCGCGATGACGCGCAATCTGAAGGGCAGCGGTCTGGACGAGGGTGCGAGCACGCGTCTGCTGGTGCACGCGGCGCAGCTGATGCAGCGCGGCGTGGCGGCGCGCCCGGCGTGCACGGCGGCCATCTCGCTCGCTTTGAGCGACGACCCGGAAATGCTCGCTGCGATCGACGAGCTTGCTTCGGCAGTTTTTTAGATACGACGTATTGAAGTATTGAATATTGTTGCCGGCGACGAGCAGACCTGCGCGCTGCGCGCGCCAACCGCATTTTCTGTACGGATGAAAAGCACATCCGTACAGAAAACACGGTTACGGTCGACACCGGACACAGCGTAGGCGCTGACTTTGGCAGAACGCACGCCGCTTTCCCAATCCGAACTCGAGGAACAGCTCGACGACATCCTCTGCGCGGCGCTGTCATCGCGGCGCAGCGCCGCGGCGGTTGCCGCGGGTATCGCGCCCCTCTCCCGCGCGCAGCAGGATTTCGTGCTCTCCTGGGCTCAGGTAGCCGCGCACAACGTGGCCGAACTCGGCTACCAGTTCACGGCACAGGCGCCGCAGGCCCTGGCGCTGCTGGGCCAGTCGGGAACGGAGAAATGGCTGCTGCGCGCCCTGGACGCCTACGACAAGCAGGGCCTGTACCCGGCCTGCGCCGCGCTGAAGGATCTCGTCGGCTACAAGCGCGGTAGCGACGCGGCCGGGGAGGGCGTGGCGCTTGCCGGGGTGACGCGCGTGCTCGAGCTGTTTCTGCGCGGCCTATCCGGGCGCAGGCTGCTGCTCGAGGCCGCCGATGACACCTGGACCGACACCGAAACCATTTACCTGCCCGAGCGCATCGCGCGCTACCCGGCGCGCGAGCAGAATTTCCGCCTGTACAAGGCGATTGCCGTGCATCACTGGGCACAGGCGCGCTACGGCAGCTTCAACGTCGAACTCGGGCCGGTGCTCGCCGACTACCCCATGCCGGAACGCGCCCTCGCGTGGCTCAATCTGCTGGAGGCGATCCGGCTGGAAGCCCGGATGGGACGCGGATTTGCGGGCCTTGCCGCCTTGCTCGCCGCGCTTCGACCGGAGCTTCCGGCGAGCCTCGCCCCGGTGCATGGGCGCTTCCTGCGCGCCGACAGCTCGGTCGCCGACAGTGTTTTGCTACTGCGCGAATTCTATTCCCTGCCGCTGCCGGAGCCTTTCCCCTATATGGGCAGCCTGCATCCGCAGCGCGCGGCGCAAGTGCGCGGCGAGCGCATCGAGAAGGAGCGGCGCGCCTTGTACACCGAACTCACGCAACTGCGCCAGAAGCTGCAGGCCGGACGCGCCGAACTGCAGGCGGGCGAGCCCGAGCTCGATGCCGAAAGCTCCCTTGAGACGCTGGAATTCGAGCTGCAGATCGACGGCGAGGCGGTGGCGCCGCCGGAGGACGTCGCGAAGCTGCTGCGCTCCATCATCCAGGATTTCGGCGAGATCCCCGAGGAGTACCTGCTGGCCTCCGGTCCCGGCGCCTACGCGGCCGAATCCCTGCCGCAGAGCGAATCTGCGGGCGGACTGGCTGAATCCAGGGCTGCCGGGGGCAGGCTGTACGACGAGTGGGATTTTCGCCGGCGCGACTATCGCAAGGACTGGTGCGTGCTGTTCGAGTCCGAGGTGCTCGCCGGCGATCCGGCTTACGTCACGGCAGTGCGCGCCCGCTACGCCGGCCAGATCGCACAATTGCGCCGCCGCTTCGAAGCGCTGCGCGGCGAAGATAGGCTCCTTCGGCGCCAGCAGGAGGGCGAAGATATCGACTTCGACGCAGTGGTCGAGGCCTATGCCGACCGCAGAAGCGGTATCGAGCCCTCCGAGCGCCTGTTCGTGCAGCGCCAGCGCAGCGAGCGCAATATCGCGGTCATGTTCATGGTCGACATGAGCGGTTCGACCAAGGGCTGGATCAACGCCTGCGAGCGCGAGGCGCTGGTATTGCTGTGCGAGGCGCTCGAAGCGCTGGGCGATCGCTACGCCATTTACGGCTTTTCCGGGTGGACGCGCAAACGCTGCGACATCTACCGCATCAAGACCTTCGACGATGCCTACGACGAGGCGGTGCGCGGCCGCATCGCCGGGGTCGAGCCGCGGGACTATACCCGCATGGGCGTGGCCATCCGCCATCTTGCCGGCATCCTGAACCAGGTCGAGGCGAAGACGCGCATCCTGTTCACGCTGTCCGACGGCAAACCGGACGATTTTCACGACGGCTACCGTGGCGACTACGGCATCGAGGACACGCGCCAGGCGCTGATCGAAGCGCGCCAGACCGGCATTCATCCGTTCTGCGTCACCATCGACGAAGAGGCGCGCGACTACCTGCCGCACATGTACGGTCCGGCGAGCTGGGTGCTGATCGATGATGCGGGCCAGTTGCCGCTGAAAACGGCGGAAGTGTACCGGCGATTGACCAGCTGAAGCAGGTAGGGCGAAGGCGCCTTGCGCTTCGTTATCCGGCGTCTCAACTATCGTCGCATGCCACGAGCGGACTTGCGCGCTGCGCGCGCCAACCGTGTTTTCTGTACGGATAGAAAGCGCATCCGTACAGAAAACACGGTTATGTATAGAAGCAAATGTGGGTTGGGGTTGCATTTATCCAAAATCGGCGATCCGCGCGGACGGTTTTTCGTCCGCGCAACAGCTCAAATTTGCAGCTACGCCGAGGCGGGAATCAGCTCGCCACGTATAAGTATGAACCGGTTGCGTTAGATCAAGATTGTCGTCCGATCAAGACTTGGGCAAATGCTGCCGGTGGATTACAATTCCTGCTGCGGGAGCGCTATCCCGGTCCGCGACATCCTGCCTACCCTGCCAATCCCACATCCCGGAGTTCTCCATTGCAAATCGTCTGTCTTGACCTGGAAGGAGTCCTGATCCCGGAAATCTGGATCGAATTTTCCCAGCGCACCGGCATCCCGGAACTGGCGCGGACCACGCGCGACGAGCCCGACTACGACAAGCTGATGCGCGGCCGCATCGACATCCTCAACGAGCACGGGCTCGGCCTGCCCGACATCCAGAGGGTGATTGCCGGCATGCACCCGCTCGAGGGCGCGCGCGGGTTTCTCGACTGGCTGCGCGCCGAATGCCAGGTTGTGATTTTGTCGGACACCTATTACCAGTTCGCGGCGCCGCTGATGCGCGCGCTCGGCAACCCGACCCTGTTTTGTCATGAACTCGTGGTCGAGCCGGGCGGGCGCGTGAGCGACTATCGCCTGCGCATGCCGGACCAGAAGCGCGCATCGGTGAAAGCGTTCAAGGAACTCAATTTTCATACCATTGCCGCCGGGGATTCCTACAACGATACGACCATGCTGGCCGAGGCTGATGCGGGAATTCTGTTCTGCCCGCCCGCGAACGTGGTGGCGGAATTTCCGCAGTTTCCGGTGACGCGCAACTATGACGAGTTGCGCCGGGCGATCGAAGAAGCGAGCAGCGCGTGAAGCGCGCGCGGTGTGTTGAACCCGCCGCCAGGGCGCGGTTCCTGTTCGGGAACGCAAATTGAACGACGAGGAAGCAATGAGCAAAGTGAAACCCGCGACGCTCAAGCCGGGTGATGGCGCCGACCGCACGCTGGACGTGCTGCGTTTCGAGCGCGACGCGCTGCGCGCGATCTTTGCGCCGAAGAGCGTCGCCGTGATCGGCGCGACCGAGAAAGAGGGCGGGGTCGGACGCACCGTGCTGTGGAATCTGATCAGCAACCCGTTCGGCGGTACGGTTTATCCGATAAACAAGCGGCACAAGCAGGTGCTCGGCATCAAGGCGTATTCGAGCATAGGTCAGGTGCCGGAAGCGGTCGACCTGGCGGTGATCGTCACCCCGGCGCCGACGGTGCCCGGTATCGTCAGCGAGTGCGTCGCAGCCGGCGTAAAAGGCGCGATCATCATCTCCGCCGGATTCAAGGAGGCGGGCGCCGCCGGCGTCGAGCTGGAGCGGAAAATCGCCGAGATCGCGCACGGCAAGCTGCGGCTCATCGGCCCGAACTGCCTGGGCGTCATGCGCCCCAGGACCCACCTGAACGCAACCTTTGCGAGCGCCATGGCGCGCCCGGGCACGGTCGGATTCATCAGCCAGAGCGGCGCGCTGCTGACCGCAGTGCTCGACTGGAGTTTCCGCGAGAACGTCGGCTTCAGCGCCTGCGTCTCCGTCGGCTCGATGCTCGACGTCGATTGGGGCGACCTGATCAATTTTCTCGGCGACGATCCGCACACGCACAGCATCATGATTTACATGGAGTCCATCGGCAATGCGCGCTCGTTCATCTCCGCCGCGCGCGAAGTTGCGCTGACCAAGCCGATTATTGTGATCAAGGCGGGGCGCACTGCGGCTGCGGCGAAGGCGGCGGCTTCGCATACCGGCGCACTCGCCGGCAGCGACGACGTTCTCGACGCGGTGTTCCGGCGCTGCGGGGTGCTGCGCGTGAACTCCATTTCCGACCTGTTCCACATGGCCGAGGTTCTGGCCAAGCAGCCGCGCCCCTCCGGTCCGCGCCTGACCATAGTCACCAACGCCGGCGGTCCCGGCGTGCTCGCCACCGATACCCTGATCGCGCTGGGGGGTGAACTGGCGGAGTTGTCCACGGAATCGATGGACGCGCTGAACAAGGTGCTGCCGTCGCACTGGAGCCATGGCAATCCGATCGACATCCTCGGCGACGCCGATCCGGAGCGCTACGCGCAGGCGCTGGAGATAGCGAGCAAGGATCCGAACAGCGACGGGCTGCTGGTGGCGCTAACGCCGCAGGCGATGACCGATCCTACCGAGACGGCGCGGCGCCTGACAGCGTTCGCCGTGACGCGCGGCAAACCCGTACTGGCCAGCTGGATGGGAGGCAAGGACATAGTCGCCGGCGAGGCGATTCTGAATCAGGCGAACATCCCGACCTTCGGCTACCCGGACACCGCGGCGCGCACATTCACGCTGATGTGGCGCTACGCGTATAACCTGCGCGGTCTGTACGAAACGCCCACGCAGGCCGATCCTGCCAGCGAGGCCGCCCCGGACCGCGAGCGGGCGCAGCAGTTCCTGCGCAACGCGCGCGCTTCCGGCCGCACATTGCTGTCGGAATTCGAGTCCAAACAAGTGCTCGCGGCCTACGGCATCCCCACCGTGACCACGCGCATCGCCACCAGCGAAGACGATGCGGTGCAGAGCGCTGCGGCCATCGGCTATCCGGTCGTGCTCAAGCTGCACTCGCACAGCATCACCCACAAGACCGATGTAGGCGGGGTGCGGTTGAACCTGGCCGACGCGGATGCGGTGCGGCGCGCCTACCGCGCGATTGAATCGGCCGCGCTCGCCGCGCCGGAACCGCCCCCCGAAGGCGGAGCGCACTTTCTCGGCGTGGCGGTGCAGCCCATGGTCAAGCTGGAGGGCTATGAGCTGATCGTCGGCAGTAGCATAGAC
>JAENXP010000396.1 GCA_016649475.1 Burkholderiales bacterium
GGTTGAACCGTTACTCCGGGCAAGCTCCGTTTGGCCAGCCGGAACTCCAAGAGGCCACCAGTGTTTGCCGCCCACACTCTTCATGATCGATATTTGTCCCGTTAGCTAGGCAGCGCCGCGTTACCCAGTAAAGCTTAAGCAGAAACCAAATGCGCAAATGAGGCTTGCTTCACGCACCCCACGAGAGCTATGAATTCAGCGTGATAGCTGGACTGGCAACCGCATTCCTAACTAAGAGTGTAAAGGTTTTGTCGCAACCTGTTGTTTATCCTGACATCTCCACTTCAGTCGAGAGCAGTGAATGGATTGATTTGTTGCTAAATTGCCACGATCGGATGTAACAGCTGGTTAAGGACTACATGAAAGATGGACTTGAACCGACAGATCTGAGCGGCTTACAGAACGTTGACTGATCTGTGTGATACTCCGTGGCTACTAAGATGGCTCTACGGGTCGCGGCCTCGCGACGAAGAAATCATCGTGAGCGAAACCAAGTCCAGTATCGGAGTACTTCTAACGCCACCGAGAAGCTTCTCAGACCCGGCGACTGAGACGGCCTTTCTGAGCGAGTACAGAAGGATGGGGCTTCAGTTCGCGTTTACGGCGTTTGTGTTGGGAGCTGCTTCGGTACTCATCTTCTTGCTAGTGGTCGCCGTAAGTGGTGATCCAAACGGCTTAGATACAGAAAGACAAACACTTCGCTTTTCTTTCGCTATGGTGCTGCTAGCGACGGCCTGGTTGTTCCGTTACCGAGAGGGCTGGGTTCTTCGTTTCTACGTGCCAGCTGTGCTGTCAGTAATAACGATGAGCGGAGTAATAGTCATACTGTTGGCCGTTCTCACCAACAATCAGGAATTGGGACAGAACGTTGGTCTTGGACGAGTGTCCCTAGCGATGGTGTTAGTTCTTTGGGTAAGTTATGGATTCCAGCGCCTACCCGTGCAATTTGTAACACCAGCGCTGATACTCCCGAGCATATTCGTGGTCGTTCATACTTGGGTCACCGGCGATAGCGTGGCCGCTCTATCGATCACGCTCTACGCGATCGTCGCTCACGCCGTTGGCATCATACTTTGCATGCAGACCGAACGCCGCGAACGCGCAGTCTTCGCGCACGCACTGGAGCTTGAGCAGGCTAACGCCAAGATTGCGGCTCAAGCCAAACACAACCAGGAACTAAGCGAGGCCAAATCACTGGTGCTTGCCTCGGTCAGTCATGACCTGCGACAGCCGCTTAGCAGCCTTTCCCTCTACGTCAACATGCTGAGGGCCGAAGCGAATGATCCCGAAACAGCTGAAATCGTGCGATGTGCCGACCACATGCAGACTTGTGTCGGAGCGATGGAGGGGAACCTCAGCCGAATTCTGGAGATTTCCAGGGCCCAGACCCTAGGCGCTGGGTTCCCGGTATCTGTGGTTGACCTCGCCAACGTGCTTGCAGGGCTACGCACTATCTTTACCCCCGCGGCGACCGCTGCCGGCATTGAACTGAGGTTCCAGGATCTCGCGCCCGGCGTATTTATGGTGACATCAAATCCGGAACGGCTCCACGAAGTGCTGTCTAACCTGCTGAGTAATGCAATCAAGTTCGCGAACCACGATCGCCGACGGGGGTGCTGGGCACATGTGGGCGTCATTCAAACCGCCAGCGGCCTGCGCATTGACGTCCGGGACAACGGAATCGGAATTCCCAGCGAACATCAGGATCGCGTCTTTAACGAGTACTACCAGGTAGGTAATCCAGCGCGCAAGAGCGCCCATGGGTATGGCCTGGGTCTCTCGATGGTCAGGTCGACAATCGGGCGCCTGCCTGGCCACTCTCTAGCCATGTATTCGAGGCCTGGCAAAGGGAGTCGTTTCAGCGTCTACGTGCCTCAAGCGACCGCTAGCTCCCAGACAGTACCGAGAAAACCCGCGAGCGAACCAGCCGCCAGTGAAGACGGCGAAATACTGGTGGGCAGCATGGTATTGATCGTGGAGGACGACGATTCCTTGCGCAACGCGTTGTCGGATCAGCTGATTTCCTGGGGTGCGGTGGTCGAAGTCGCCGAGAACTGCGATGAAGCGCTGGAGATTGCGCGAAGTTGCGAGCGCCTGATCGACGCCGTCATTTCCGACTTCAAGCTGCCGGGCGAGAAGAATGGGATTGAGGTGATAAGACTGGTGCGCGAAACCCAGCCCCACCTGGTGGCGGCGCTGATCACAAGCGGCGAATATTCGTTCGACCGCAACCTGATCAAGGGCATGGAGGCAGTGCGTTTCCTGCCGAAGCCGATCGCGCCAGAGACGCTGCGCGCAGAGCTGACAATGGCTATCAAGTCATCGCTCGCTTCCGCCGCAAATCTCAATTGACGAGGTTTCATTGATCTTCCGGAAACGCCACGCGGCCGGAGACGCTTCGTTTATGATCTAGCAGGCCACTTTTTCGGTCTCGAGGAGACCCCATGTCCGGCATCTCGTACCAAAAGGACCATGACTCGATCGTTACGCTGGTGATTGACGCACCTGACGAGCCAGTCAATACCCTGAACGCCGCATTCCAGAAGGATCTCAGCGAAGCCATCGACAGGCTCGAGGCGCAACGCGACGACCTTGCCGGTGTAATCATCACCTCAGCGAAATCGACGTTCTTTGCCGGCGGTGATCTGCGCGCGCTGATCACTGTCACGCCAGATACGGCGGCGCTGTTCTTCGCCGAGATTGAGGCTATCAAGGCCAACTTGCGACGCCTGGAGAAGCTCGGGCGACCGGTTGTTGCCGCGATCAATGGCAGCGCGCTGGGCGGGGGATTGGAACTGGCTTTGGCCTGCCACCGGCGAATCTGCCTCGATTCGCCGAAAGTACAGATCGGATTCCCGGAGGTGACCCTTGGGTTGCTGCCCGGTTGCGGCGGCATTGCGCGTTCGGTACGAATGCTCGGACTGCAAACCGCCCTGCCTTATCTCATGGAAGGCAAACGACTGAATCCGTCCGAGGCGCTTGCCGCAGGATTCATCGATTCCCTTGCCATCGACGTGCCCGACATGATGTCGCAGGCGCGGGCATGGATTGCTGCCACCCCCGTTGCGGTGCAAGCTTGGGACGTTCCCAAGGCCCGCATACCGGGCGGCTCCCCTTCGAGTCCCGCGGTCGCCGCGATGTTGCCCGTGGCGGCGGCAATGCTGGCGCAAAAGATCCACGGCAACTACCCGGCGCCGGCTGCGATCCTGGCGGCCGCCGTCGAAGGCGCTCAGGTTGATTTCGACACTGCACTGAGGGTCGAGTCGCGTTACATGACGCGGGTCGCCAGCGGCCAGGTAGCCAAGAACATGATTGGCGCGTTCTTCTTCCAATTGAACGAGATCAAGGCTGGCGCTGGGCGACCGCCGCTGATCGAGCGGAGCAAAGTTACCAAGGTCGGGATCGCGGGCGCCGGGATGATGGGTGCCGGCATCGCCTGGGCATGCGCCTCGCGCGGCGTCAACTGCCTGCTCGCTGATACTTCAATGGAGAGAGCCGAACAGGGCAAGCAATATTCGGAAAATCTGCTCAGCAAGCGCCTGGCCAAGGGTAAGACCAACCCCGATAAGGTATCGGCAACGCTGGCGCGCATCACACCGACGGCTGACTTTGCCAGTTTTGCTGACTGCCAACTGGTAATCGAGGCGGTGTTCGA
>JAENXP010000121.1 GCA_016649475.1 Burkholderiales bacterium
CGACTTAGGGGAGTATGAGGGGAGGTATCCCCTCATTTTTAAATGAACTCTAAGGATAGCTGGACGCGCCGGTGGCTTACCCCCGGCCCGAAGCAAAACTATGAAATCAGCAGAAATCCGCACCAAGTTCCTCGAATATTTCGCCGAGCGCGGGCACGCCGTGGTGTCCTCCAGTCCGCTGGTGCCGGGCAATGACCCGACTCTGCTGTTTACGAATTCTGGCATGGTGCAGTTCAAGGATGTGTTCCTGGGCAAGGAGTTGCGACCCTACAAGCGCGCCACTACGTCGCAAAGAAGCGTGCGCGCCGGAGGAAAGCACAACGATCTGGAGAACGTCGGCTACACCGCGCGCCATCACACCTTCTTCGAAATGCTGGGTAATTTCTCCTTTGGCGACTATTTCAAGCGTGACGCCATTCACTATGCCTGGGACCTGCTGACCGGGGTGTACAAACTGCCCAAGGACAAACTGTGGGTGACGGTGTATGAGACCGACGACGAGGCATACGCCATCTGGGCCGATGAGATCAAGGTGGCAAAAGAGCGCATAACTCGCATCGGTGACAAACCCGGCGGCGGCTCGGATAATTTTTGGCAGATGGGCGAGACCGGTCCGTGCGGACCGTGCAGCGAGATCTTCTACGATCACGGCCCCGGCGTTGCCGGAGGCCCACCTGGTTCGCCCGAGGCAGACGGCGACCGCTATATCGAAATCTGGAACCTGGTGTTCATGCAGTACAACCGCGACGACGCGGGTACGCTGACCCCCCTGCCCAGGCCCTCGGTCGACACGGGCATGGGGCTGGAGCGCATCGCCGCGGTGCTTCAAAACGTGCATTCCAACTATGAAATCGACCTGTTCCAGGACCTGATCAAAGCAGCGGCGCGCGAGACCCATGTCAAGGACCTGGCGAGTAATTCGCTCAGGGTCATCGCCGACCACATCCGCGCGACCAGCTTTCTCATCGTCGACGGCGTGATTCCGGGCAACGAGGGACGTGGCTACGTGCTCCGGCGCATCATCCGCCGCGCCATCCGCCACGGCTACAAGCTGGGACAGACGGAACCGTTTTTCCACCGCCTGGTGGAGGATCTGGCGCGCGTCATGGGCGAGGCCTATCCTGAGCTGCACAAGGCGAAGGAGCGCGTAACCCGAGTGCTCAAGACCGAGGAAGAGCGCTTCGCCGAAACCCTGGAGCACGGTATGAAAGTGCTCGAAGGCGCGCTCACGCGGGAAGACCGGATGCTCGATGGCGAAACGGTGTTCCAGTTGTACGATACCTACGGATTCCCCGTCGACCTGACCGCGGACATCGCGCGCGAACGCGAAGTGCGCGTGGATTACGCCGGTTTCGAAGCGGCCATGCAGCGTCAGCGCGAGCGCGCTCGCGCCGCTTCCAAGTTCACGGTATCCGCCGGGCTGGAGTACTCCGGCCGGCCGACCGAGTTCCACGGCTACGATACGCTGACGCTCGAAGGAACGGTGGCGGCGCTGTATCGCGAGGGGACTTTTGTCGAAGAAATTTCCGCCGGCGAGACGGCGGTGGTGGTGCTGGATCGTACGCCGTTCTACGCCGAGTCCGGCGGCCAGGTGGGCGACCGCGGGGAACTCGCCGGCGTCAGTGGCAGCTTCAGCGTCGAGGACACGCAGAAAATCCAGTCCGAGGTGTTCGGCCACAAAGGCGAGCTCAAAGCCGGGCGGATGCGCGTCGGCGACCGCGTGATGGCGGCGGTGGACAGCGCGGCGCGCGAGCGTGCCGCATGGAACCACTCGGCCACGCACCTGATGCACGCGGCGCTGCGCAAGGTGCTCGGTGCGCACGTGCAGCAGAAGGGTTCTCTCGTCGACGCACAGCGCACGCGCTTCGACTTCTCCCATAACGAGCCGATGAACGACGCGCAACTGCGCCAGGTCGAGCTGCTGGTGAACCACGAGGTGCGCCGCAATACCGAGGTATCGGTGCGGGTGATGAAATACGACGACGCCATCAAGGCGGGCGCGATGGCACTGTTCGGCGAGAAATACGGCGACGATGTGCGCGTCATCGGCATGGGCGAGTTTTCCACCGAACTGTGCGGTGGAACACACGTGCGCCGTACCGGCGATATCGGTTTTTTCAAGATCGTGTCGGAGTCGGGCGTGGCCGCGGGCATACGCCGGGTCGAGGCGGTCACCGCCGATGGCGCCCTGGCCTGGGTGCAGGACCAGGAGGCGCGCCTGGTCGAGGCCGCAAGCGTGCTCAAGACCCAGCCGCAGGAAATAAGCCAGAAGATATCGCAAATCATCGAGGGCGCAAGGGCATTGGAGAAAGAACTTGCACGCCTGAAATCGAAGGTTGCGTCGGCGCAGGGGGACGATCTCGCGTCTCAGGCGGTCGAGCTAGCCGGGGTGAAGGTGCTCGCCGTAGCGCTCGATGGCGCCGATGCCAAGGCTTTGCGCGAGACCCTGGACAAGCTGAAAGACAAGCTGAAGTCGGCCGCCATCGTACTCGCCGCGACCGAGGGCGGCAAAGTCAGCCTGATCGCCGGGGTCACCGCCGACCTGACCGCAAGAGTGAAGGCCGGGGAATTGGTCAATTTTGTCGCGCAGCAGGTCGGAGGCAAGGGGGGCGGCCGCGCCGACATGGCCCAGGCCGGCGGCACCGATGCGGCCAAGTTGCCGCCCGCGCTTGCTTCGGTGCAGGCATGGGTGCAGCAAAAGCTTTCAAGTTAGGTAGTTTAGGAATTGGCAGACGTTTCGGCGCAGGAGGCAATATGAGCAAAGTCATTGCGATCGTCAGCTTCAAGCTGCCGCAGAAACAGACGCTGGATCAGGCGACTGCGACGTTCCAGAGTACCGCGCCCAAGTACCTGGGTATGCCGGGCCTGCTGCGCAAGAACTACTTCCTCGGCGAGGATGGCATGCGCGCCGGCGGTGTTTATCTGTGGGAATCGAGGCAGGCTGCCGAACGCGTGTATACGTCGGAGTGGAAAGCCTTCGTCAAGGGCAAATATGGCAGCGATCCCGAGATCGTTTACGTCGACACACCGGTGCTGGTAGACAACGAACAGGGCAGGATTTCCAGCCTTTGAGCATGCGCTTCTGCCCCCGCTGCGCCGCGCCCCTGGCGCAGACTGAGGTCGGCGGGGCGAGCCGCATGGCCTGTGCGGACGTGGCCTGCGGCTATGTCCATTGGGATAATCCCATTCCGGTAGTGGCGGCCATCGTCGAGCATGAGGGCAGGGTGGTGCTGGCGCGCAACCGCAGCTGGCCGGAAAACATGTACGGCCTTGTCACCGGCTTCCTCGAGCGCGGCGAGTCGCCGCAGCAGGGTGTGGCGCGCGAAGTGAAAGAGGAACTCGATCTCGACGCCGTGGCGACGAGCCTCGTCGGAGTCTATCCTTTCGAGCGCAAGAACGAGCTCATCATCGCCTACCATGTGGAGGCGGCAGGCGCGATCAGCCTGAACGAAGAACTGGTGGACTACCGCGCGATCGTGCCGGCGCGCCTGCGTCCATGGAAGTTCGGCACCGGGCTCGCGCTCGCAGACTGGCTGCGCGGCCGTGGTCTGGAAGTCAATTTCCTCTAGTCGCGCTTCGATGCGGGCGGGCAACGCTTGCCAAGCGAGCAGGATTCGTGTTTGAATCCACACTGGAAATACTTGAAATGACGCGCGCGTACGCCTTCTGGTTCGGTTTTTATCGCTTTCCCCAGCCGCTGGCGGAGGGATTGAATTAGGTTCGCGACCAAGTCACCCGAAAAGCCGCCAGCGCCGACAGCCTGGCGGTTTTTTTTTAGATCTAGTCAGGACCATGACCGCAATCGCAGCTCCAGCATATCCGCCGACACGGGCAAGCGCGACCGACCGTACGCGCATTTACCGGTACCAAGGAGAGACCATGACCCACAAGGTAGACGATGTCCGCATCCGCGAAATCAAGGAACTCGCGCCTCCCGCGCACGTGATCCGCGAGTTTCCCGTATCCGAAGCGGCCGAGCGCGTCACCTACGAGACGCGCCAGGGCATACACGGAATACTGCACGCGGCCGACGACCGCTTGCTGGTGATAATCGGTCCGTGCTCGATCCATGACCCCAAATCGGCGCTGGAGTATGCGCGGCGTCTGCTGCAGGAAAAGGCCAAGCACGCAGCCGACCTGCTCATCGTGATGCGTGTCTATTTCGAGAAGCCGCGCACCACCGTGGGCTGGAAGGGGCTCATCAACGACCCGCACCTGGACGGTACTTTCAGCATCAACGAGGGCCTGCGCCTGGCGCGCAGCGTGCTGTTCGACATCAACGAAATGGGCATGCCTGCCGGCGTGGAGTACCTCGACATGATCACCCCGCAGTACATTGCCGACCTGGTGAGCTGGGGGGCGATAGGCGCGCGCACCACGGAATCGCAGGTGCACCGCGAGCTTGCCTCCGGATTGTCCTGTCCGGTTGGGTTCAAGAACGGCACCGACGGCAATATCCGGATTGCGGTGGATGCGATCAAGACTTCGCGTCAGCCGCACCATTTTCTTTCGGTCACCAAGGCAGGGCACTCGGCCATCGTCTCCACCAACGGCAACGAGGACTGCCACGTGATCCTGCGTGGCGGGCCCAAGCCGAACTACGACGCGGCGAGCGTGGCCGCGGCGGCCGGGCAGCTGGCCTCGGCCGGGCTGGAGCAGCGTCTGATGATCGATTTTTCCCATGCCAACAGTTCCAAGGACTATCTGCGCCAGATCGAGGTATGTGCCGACGTGGCCGCTCAGGTAGCGGCGGGCGATGAGCGCATCGTCGGGGTGATGGCGGAATCGCATCTGCATCCCGGCCGCCAGGACCTGATGCTGGGCAAACCGCTCGCCTACGGCGTGTCCATCACCGATCCGTGCATCGGGTGGGATGACAGCGTCAAACTGCTAGATCACCTGGCCGAGGCGGTGCGCCAGCGCCGCCTGGTGCGCGCGGCGCAAGAAGAGTAACGCCTCCTTGCGTTTCCGCAATTAACCGCTGCGGGTCGATATCGAACTGTTCCACGACCTGGTGCAAGCGCTCGGATGGGAGGCGTGCGTGCTGGCGCCCCTGATCGTACTGTTCGGCTATGTCATTTTTGGCATGGTCGGCTTCGGCTCCACGATGACCAACGCACCGTTGCTGGCGCACCTCCTGCCGCTGCGCTTCGTCGTCCCGCTTACGCTGCTACTCGACATGTTCGCGGCGATCACGCTGGGCACGCGCATGCGCGGCCAGGTCGACCGCGGCGAACTCAGGCGCATTTTGCCGTTCGTGCTGCTCGGCCTCATTCTCGGCCTCGCCTTGCTGATCCGTTTGCCCGAGCGCGCCCTGCTGCTGCTGCTCGGCGGATTCGTGCTTTATGCCGGAATCAGCAGTCTTGCGCGCAGGCCGGGCGCAGGATCGCTGCACCCCGCGTGGGCAATACCGGCGGGCGTGGTGGGTGGCGTGTTCAGCGCGCTGTACGGAACCGGCGGGCCGATTTACACCATCTACATGTCGCGGCGCATTGCCGACATATCCATGCTCCGGGCCACCATGGCGAAGCTGGTGCTGACGGTGGGCCTGGTGCGCCTGGCCATGTTTGCCGCCTCCGGCCTGCTCGGACAGGACCACCTGCTGCTGGCGGCATTGTTGCTTGCGCCATTCGCCGCCGTAGGTCTGTTCCTGGGAAATCGGCTGCACCACGGCCTGTCGCCGCGGCGCATACTGGCGTTCGTATATACGCTGATCATCGTCAATGGCGCGGTCCTGGTCGTGCGCGCCTGGTGAGTCGGCAGCCCTTATAATCGCCGCTATGCAAACCCCTTCCGGCCGGACCGCGGTGCCGATGCGAACCGCGTTTTACCTCGCCCTGGCGCTGACGCTGGCATTCAAGGCTTGGCTCGCCGCAGTGCTGCCCATGACCGGGGATGAGGCCTACTTCATCTACTGGGGCGTCTATCCCGACTACGGCTACTACGATCATCCGCCCGTGATCGGCTGGATACTGGCCTTGCTGTTGCAGCTGTCCCGATCTGAATGGGTGCTGCGCCTGCCGGTGATCGTTCTGCCTGCGCTGGTAGCGCTGGCAATGCTGCAATACCTTCGGAAGGTCGACGAAGACAAAGCCTATCTCGCGGCGCTCGGCTTCCTGTTGTTGCCGGTGAATGTCTGGAACGTGCTCATCACCACCGATACGCCGCTGGTACTGTTCTCCTTCCTGTCCGCGCTGTGCTTCGCCGTCGCGCTGCGGCGCGAATCGCAAGCACTGTATGCAGCCGCCGGCGCCTTCCTCGGGCTGGCATTCCTGTCGAAATACTTCGCCGTGCTGCTGGGACTGGCCTATCTGGTGTTCGTCCTGACGCAGCGCGCGGGGCGGCGAAGCTGGCGCGGGCTCGCGATTGTGTTTGCATGCGTGCTGCCTTTCGCCGCCCTCAATGCGTGGTGGAACTACGATCACTGCTGGGCCAACCTCATGTTCAATGTGTACAACCGGCACGGCGATGCCGGTTGGTCGCTGCGAAACCCGCTGCTGTTTGCGCTCAGTGTCCTCTACATGCTCTCCCCGGTCGCGCTCTACCAATTGTGGCGCGGCCGCGCAGGGCTGAGACAGCGCCTTGCCGTGCAGCGGACGCACTTTTTCATGGTTGCCTGGCTGGTGCCGCTGGCCGTGTTCGCCCTGCTGGCCCTGGTGAAGCAGATCGGCCTGCACTGGCTGCTTTCGTTCGTGCCGATGTTTTTCATCGCCGCGGCGCTCTTGCTCAGCGCGGCGCAGCTGAGAACGTCCGTCGTTTATCTCTCGGTGTTTTCGGCGATCCACGTTGTCGCGATCGCAGGCGCCAGCGTACTGCCGATGGAGACGTGGAAGAGCAGCCGGCTGTATAACGGCATCGTGTACC
>JAENXP010000280.1 GCA_016649475.1 Burkholderiales bacterium
GCGTTCCTGATGTTCGGCCTCGGTTCGTTCCCTTCGGGCCGGCTGGGAGACCTCTGGGGCCGACGCGCGATGATGCTGGTATTTTTCTTCGGCATGGGTGCTTCGGCCGTACTGATTGCGCTCACCCGCAACCCCTGGCAGCTGGCCTTGGCGCTGGGATTGATGGGCGCCTTTGCGTCGATCTACCATCCGGTGGGAATCCCGATGTTACTGCGGCACGCGCGCAAGCCCGGCATCACCATAGGCATCAACGGCATGGCTGGAAATCTGGGTATAGCCGCTGCGGCGATTTCGACGGGATTCCTGATTCAATACACCGACTGGAGGACAGCGTTCATCGTACCCGGCCTCATATCGATCGCCTGCGGCCTGCTGTTCATGAACATCGCTCCGGCGGAGCAGGGCGCGCCTGGAAAACAAACTGTCAGGCAGATCGAACTTCCGACGGCCACCCGAAACAGGGTATTCCTCGTAATGACCATGCTGGCCATCACCACCAGCATCCTGTTCAACTTCACTACCAACGGCAACGGCGAGTTGCTCAGGTCCAGGCTGCCGATTCTGGTGCAACAACCGGCTTTGCTCGGCTTGCTGCTCGCGGTGGTGTACGCGCTGTCTTCGGTGTCACAGCTGGCGGTAGGGCGTCTGATAGACCGCTTTCCGATACGCAACGTGATGCTCGGTATCATCGCCTTCCAGGGCCCCGTATTCCTGCTCGCGGCGTTCAGCCAGGGCTGGACGCTTTACGCAGCCATGGTCGTTTTCATGGTGCTGGTTTTTGGATCGATTCCGTTCACCGACGCGATCATTGCGCGCTTCGTCGACGACAGCATTCGCTCGCGCGTAAGCGGCATGCGCCTGGCGGTATCCTTCAGCGTGAGCTCGATGGCCGTCTGGGCGCTGGGACCGGTGGTCAAGGCGGCGGGTTTCAGTTTTGCGCTGCTGGTGCTGGGAGCCGTGGCCATTTGCTCGCTCCTGATCACCTGGCAATTGCCCGACGAGCAAAGTATCCGCAAAGCGTCAGAGGAGCCTAGTCCGCAGGCTGCCTGAACGGCAATTCATGCGGCTTTTCCCACCGAACCCAGCTTATTGCCGGCGCGCCCGCGCCCTAGCGGACCGCGGCTATCCCGTCGGCGGCGAAGCAATGAAGCAAACCTGATATTTATCAACACCCCCGCAAGATGGAGATGTCAAAGTTTAGAGCAATTCGCGAGGGGATTCAGATAGTGTTCGAGCTTCCTGCAGCCGTACTAAAACAGGCCAGCAAATGCCAGCACGACTATTCCTGTCTGGCGACCGGCCGGTGTGGCGATAACTCGATGTGCGAAGTCGAGACGGTTCATGCAGAAAACGTACTTTGCGTACGGGCCGGAAACTGGCCCCAGTGTGCCTACCACCTGGATTTCGGCGGGGCCAGGTTTTGTGTCTGCCCAGTCCGTTGCGCGATTCACCAGCAACAAGGTCAGTGACCGTTACACCCCAGCCTCAACGACGATGAAGATCGGGTTTTCCGTCCCGTCGGGCTGGCCGCGCATGCCTGATTCAGGTGGTCGGGCCGAGGCGGCGCGCGCGCCGCTGTTACGGCATGGCCGTGCGTGCAGTAGAATGAGCCGGACAGCAATGAAGAGGAGAACACCGCATGCGAGGCACCGTCTTCGTGATATTCGCGCCAGATCGTGAATACGAGTTGAGGATCACTGCGGGCGACAAGCCGCTGCCGACGGCGCAGGAGGGCGACGCATGGCTGTCGCAGCAATTCGAGGAATTGGGCTGCACTCCCAGAAGCCTGGTCGGAAAGGTGCTCGCTCTGGACAAGGTCCTGGAAGTTGCGCGCGAGGCGGGCGAGAAGCGCTTCGCCGGCGACATTGCCTGGGCCGAGGCTTACGCCCGCGCCGTACTCGCCACCCTTAACCGCGACGCCGTTCGCGTCGACATCGCCGAGAGCACGGTAGCCTAGTTCCAGCGGTGGGCGGCTCGGGGAGTCCGGTCCATGCCAAGGGCTTCAGGACTGCGTCCGGGCGACCTGCTGTGCCAGTTGCTGCATTCGCACGGCGATGGATTTCAGCAGCGACGCCCCGAACGCAGGTTTGGCCTTGACCAGCTCGAGGAAGTCGGTCCGGTTGATTGCCAGCAGCTTGCAGTCTGTCTCCGCGCTAGCTGAGGCCGCGCGCGCCGAGTGGTCGACCAAAGCCATCTCGCCGAACATCCCGCCGGGTCCTACGCGCTCTACCACGCTGTTACCCACCGAGATGGCAACGCGGCCCGCCAACACCACGTACATGAATGCACCGACCGCGCCTGCGCTCATGATGAGCTTGCCCGCCGGAAACTCGGCCGGTTCTCGCGTCGCCAGCGCCCCTTGCAGGCTGGCGAGTGTCTTGCGGTCCAGGATGTCGCTGCGCTCGGCAGGGGCGCCCAGCGCCGCGCCGGCGGCGCCCAGTTTGGCGATACTCTCTCGCAGCCGCTGAACCATGGTACTCATCAACATCAGCGCAAATTCGGGTTTCTTTTCCAGCGCGGCGTGAAACTGCTTTTCGTCCAATGACAGTACGCGACAGTTGATCTTGGCCATCGCCGTCGCACTGCGCGGCAGGCCTGCGATGACCGCCAGTTCGCCGAACACATGGCCGGGTTTTACCACACCGAAAAACTTGTTCCGGATCATCAGGCCGATTTCGCCCTCCAGCAGCAGGTACATCTTTGCGCCTCTGGAAAACAAACCTCCGGCCTTCTCATTTTCCGAGAAGATGGGCTTGCCCGCCGGCTTGTCTTCGACCGTTCCTGCGCAGCGGAAGAACTCCAATGCCAAGGCCGGCTGATATAGCGGGCTGTGCGCGGCCAGTTGCGCCGCGGCTTCGGGGCGAGACGCAGGTTTGGCCGAAAAATCGAGGTCGTCCATGGGCAGGAATATTTTAGTCCCTAATTCAACTGTGGACGATGTGTCGCTACCGGGCAGGCTCGCTGTTGCGTATGACCTCTTTTTCAGACCTCCCGGTCCAGGCGTGCGACGGTAGGCGCTGCTGCAGTGGCCGCGCCCCGCGACGCTAGTACGGCAATGGAAAACCCTTCGAGGCGCGCTTAGCCCAGCACTGGAGGCAGCAGCTTTGTGAGCGCTTGCCTACGTGCAGTCGCCCCGCCCACGAGCGCATAGCCCAGCAGCTTTCCAGACTCGTCCTCGAATCTGGCCTCGATCCCGGCCGCATCCCGCTGCGAAGTCCATGCGCCTGGAAGGCTGGGCGGCGGACACACGACCACGGGCACGGCCGGGGTCTTAACCACCACTGGCATCGCAGGATAGACGACGGCGGTCCGGGTTCCAGCGAGCGTTTTCGCCAGCGCTCGCGCCGCGTGCATGATCGGCAACACATAGGGGAGCGTATGTCCGTCGACTTCGGCGCAATCTCCCAGGGCGTAGACGTCCGCAGCGCTGGTATGCAGCAGCCGGTCGGTGACTATGCCGCGATTCGTTTTCAGACCTGCGCGCTGTGCCAGCTGCAGGCGCGGCCTGAGGCCGATCGCAGAGAGCACCGCATCGGCGAACAACGTTGATCCGTCCGCCAGATCGACCCGCAATCCCGAGGCGACGCGCGACACGGCGCGCGCTGTAGTTCCCAGATGCCAATGGACACCGCTGGCCTGAAGCGCCAGCTGCACTTGCTCCGCCGCGGCCTCGGGCAACAGCCTGCCCAAAGGCTGCGCCCCCGGGTCGATCAGCTGTACCTCATAACCGGCGCCGACCAGGTCATTGGCAAACTCGCAACCGATCAGCCCTGCGCCCAGCAGCGCCACGGTTTTCTTTCCCTGGATGGCCGCGCGAAAACGCGCATAAGCGGGAAGGTCGTTTACCTGCATCACCTCATGCGCAGCATCTCCTTCCAGCGGCACCGCGATCGGATCCGCCCCAAGCGCAAGCACCAGCTTCGAGTAGCGAATATTCTCGCCGCCCGCGTGCAGCATGCGGCTCGCGGTAGCTATGGTCTCGACTTCTACGCCGGCGATGATCCGCGCGTTGAGCTGGGCCGCCATCTGCTCCGCGCTCGCAGTCGCGATTTGCGCCGCGGATTTTGCCGACGCCAGCGCGTTCGATAGCATGGGCTTGGAATAGAAGCTCCCCTCGTCGCGGCTCACAATCGTCAGCTGCATGGTCGAATCGAGCTTGCGCAGCTCGCGGGCCACAGTGTAGCCCGCAAGCCCGCTGCCGATAATTACGACCGGTGCCACCTCAGGCGACCATCTCGGCCATTTCGAAATCGGCCTTCGCCACACCACAATCGGGACAGGACCAGTCCGCGGGGATGTCCTCCCAGCGCGTTCCGGCAGGAATGCCGTCTTCGGGAATCCCCTGGGCTTCATCGTAGACGAAACCGCACACCACACATTGCCATGTTTTCATTTGATTGCTCCTGTTGGATTGATGGATCAGTGCTGCGCCTGGGCCAGCGCCGCCTTGTACTGATTGGCGTGGCGTTCCTCGACCTTGGCCAGCGCGGCGAAGCGCTTGGCCGCTATTTCCAGCGTGCGGCGGAAGTTCTGCGCGTGCTCCTTGGATTCGGCGATCTGTTCGTTGAATTCCTTCGCTGCCGCGCCATTGCC
>JAENXP010000627.1 GCA_016649475.1 Burkholderiales bacterium
AGCAGCATGTCGGAGGCCTCGATGCCCTTCCAGCCGGCGATCGACGAGCCATCAAAGGCGTGGCCGTCATCGAATTTTTCCATGGTGAACTGCTTAGCGGGAACCGATACGTGCTGTTCCTTGCCACGGGTATCAGTGAAGCGCAGGTCTACGAATTTCACCTCCTTGTCCTTAATCTGTTTCAAGACGTCGGCAGGGGACATAGGCATTTAAATCTCCTCAAGAAGCGGTTAATAACGATGGATTTCGGAAAACGTAGGGTTACACAGCAGAAAACATGCCATCCGGTGAAATTCGGGCAGAACATTGTGCCACAAGCGAAGTCAGCTTGCGAACAGGAACAATCGCGCCTCGATATGGTGCATAAGCGAAATTTCCGCACCGACTTTGTGCATGGCCGGTCGATCTGAATCGGACGCCTGCTTTCCTGCCTTGCGCAGCTTATACTTTGCTCCGCCACGACCAACTGCAGGCAAACCATAATGCAAAATTTGCAGGAAATTCTCGCCTATGCGCGCGGGCGCGCGCAGGAACTCAAACTGCCTTATGCCGGCGCATTGCTGCCGGCCGAGGCATATGCACTCATGCAGGGTTTGCCCGGGGCGAAACTGGTCGATGTGCGCAGCCGCGCCGAACTCGAATGGGTGGGACGGATACCGGGCAGTGTGGCAATCGAATGGAATGGCTGGCCGGGCGGCAACCGCAATCTTGATTTCATCGCCCAATTTGAAGCATTGGTCGACAGGAACTCGACTGTCATGCTCATTTGCCGCAGCGGCGGGCGCTCGCACCACGCCGCGATTGCGCTGGCGCGGCTAGGTTACCTCCAGGCTTTCAACGTGCTGCAGGGCTTCGAGGGCGACAAAGATCCGAACGGGCAGCGCAACAAGCTGGGTGGCTGGCGTACTGCCGGTCTGCCATGGACGCAGAGTTGACCGGAGTTCAATTGGTATCGGCGCACTAACCGTATATGCGCCCTCGCTCAAGAGCCGTTGCAAATTGAATTTTGCTACGGCCAGTATAGGGGAGCATGAGTCGACGTGCCCCCCCAGTTTTCAAATGGATTCTTACAGTGGCACAAGCCCCGCGCGATCAAGCAGAATCTCGGCGCTATCGTTCCAGACCGACATTTTCACTATCTTGCCGTGGGCAAGCACGTAGCGGTCCACATAGCGATTGCCCTCGAATGGCGTTCCGTCCGGCCATTCTCCATACAGGGTGCCGATGTTGTAAACTACGGTTTCCTCGGGGGTCCCGCCGGCGACGACCTCGGTGCGCTCGAATTTCTTCTTTACCCATTTATAGCGCCCCTTGTTGAACGCTGACGCCTCAGCCGGGTCTTTCATTTTGCGACCGCCGGTGAAGGTGATGTCAAAGTTCTGGGCGACGAAAGCCTTGGCCGCGACCGGATCCGGAATCATGTGCGCGGTGAGGTAGGCCTCGACGATTTCTGCTGGACTGGAAGGCATGGTTTTTTTTCCGTATGTGGGATAAAAGGATTGTAGCAAGAAACTTTAGACTTCCAGCAGAGAGCAGGCTGGGCGAGAAAGCGTTGGCATAAGGTTTGCTCTGATAAACCTGAATTTTTTCGACAATCACCAGGAGAACACGATATGAGCCTCGGCAAGATTCCCTTCGGCACCCGCAGGACTTTTCTCGCAATTACCGCGGCTCTCGGACTCGCTTTGGCTCTACCCGCCCAAGCGCAGGAGACCATCAAGATCGGCCTGGTCACTGCGCTATCCGGACAATCCGCCCGCGCCGGAGAAGCCATCACCCGCGGACTGACGATCGCGATCGCCGAATTGAACGCCGAGGGCGGCGTGCTGGGGCGCAAATTCGAACTGGTCCGCCGCGACGACGAGGCAACGCCGGCCAAGGGAGTAATCGCCGCACGTGAATTGATATTCAAGGAAAAAGTCGCCGTGCTATTCGGCGGATTGGACACGCCCGTTTCAATGGCCATCGTGCCCATCGTGAACGCAGAGAAGATGCCGTTCATGGGACCCTGGGCCGCCGGCACCGCGATCACCCACAATAAGGGCAATCCCAATTTTGTTTTCCGCGTCTCCGCTGTGGACGAGATCGTTGACAAGGCCATGCTTCAGTACGCGCAGAAGACGTTCAATGCCAAGAAACCGGGGATGATTCTGATCAACAACCCCTGGGGCGAGTCGAACGAGAAAGGCTTGAGCGCCGCGCTCGGTGCCAAAGGCGTCAAGGCCGCCGGCATAGAGAAGTTCGAGAACAACGACGTCGACGTCGTGCCGCAACTCACCCGCCTCAAGG
>JAENXP010000118.1 GCA_016649475.1 Burkholderiales bacterium
CCGGCGGCGCCGGCATCCAGGCGGATTTGCTCACGCTGTCGAGCATGGGCTGCCACGCCCTTACCGTCGTCACCGCGATTACGGTGCAAGACACCGCCGGGATCGAGGACGTGCTGCCGATCGAAGCGGATTGGGTCAGCGACCAGGCGCGTGTGCTGCTGGAAGACATGCCGGTGGCAGCGTTCAAAATCGGCCTGGTGGGCAGCGTGGAAAATTGCGCTGCCATTGCCGAGGTGGTCTCGGACTATCCCGACGTACCACTGATATTCGACCCCGTGCTGGCTTCGGGCCGGGGTGACGACATCGCGACCGAAGAGTTGATCGAAGCCATGCGCGAAATGTTGATCCCGCAGACCACCATCATCACCCCCAATAGCCTGGAGGCGCGGCGCCTGGCCGACGATGGAGGCGAAGAGGAAAAGTCCCTGGAAGACTGCGCCAAGCGCATTCTGGAGATGGGCTGCGAGTACGTGCTGATCACCGGAACGCACGAAAATACGCCGCAGGTGATCAATACCCTCTATGGCCAGCAGGGCGTGATCCGCAGCGACAGCTGGCAGCGCCTGCCCGACAGCTACCATGGTTCTGGCTGCACCCTGGCCGCGGCCATTGCCGCCACCCTCGCCAACGGTCTGGACATTCCGGAAGCCGTGCGCGAGGCACAGGAATATACCTGGCAGACGCTCAACGCCGGTTTTCGCCCGGGTATGGGACAGCATATTCCCGACCGCTTTTTCTGGGCGCGCGAAGCCGAGGACGGCGAAAAGAATCCGGAGAGCTGAGGCGTGAGACACAAGCTCGCCGGACTTTACGCAATCACGCCGGATGAGCCGAGCACCGATATTCTCGTCCGAAAAGTCGGCTTGGCGCTGCGCGGCGGCGCGTCGGTGGTGCAATACCGAAACAAGACCGCAGCGCGGGAGTTGCGGCTCGAGCAGGGGCGCGCGCTTGCGGCCTTGTGCCGCGCGGCCGGCGCAGCCTTCATCGTCAACGACGATCTTGCGCTCGCGCTGGAACTGGGCGCCGACGGCGCGCATCTGGGCGCCGACGACGGCGATCTCGCCGAGGCGCGGCGGCGCCTCGGACCGGACAAACTGCTAGGGGCATCCTGCTACAGTCGCATCGAACTGGCCCAGGCCGCGGTTGAGGCGGGTGCGGATTATCTGGCTTTCGGCAGCGTGTTCAGTTCCGTCACCAAACCCGGCGCGGTGCGCGCGCCGCTGGATATTTTCGCCGAGGCGCGCCGGAGCATCGCGTTGCCGCTAGTGGCGATCGGCGGCATTTCCCTGCAAAATGCGCCTCAGGTATTCGCCGCCGGTGCAGACGCAGTGGCGGTGATCAGCGCGCTGTTCGACGCCGACGACATCGCCGGGCGCGCCACCGGCTTTACCCGACTTTATCAACAACTACGGATGCAGCAATGAGCAACGAATCCCTGTTTGCCAAGGCCCAGCAGTTCATTCCCGCCGGTGTCAATTCCCCGGTGCGGGCGTTTCGCGCCGTGGGCGGCGCGCCGCGGTTCATCGCGCGCGGCGAAGGCGCCAGCATGTGGGACACCGAAGGCCGGCGTTACCTCGATTACATCGGCTCCTGGGGGGCGATGGTGGCAGGCCACGCCCACCCTGAAGTCGTGGCTGCGGTGTGCGCAGCTGCCAAGAAAGGACTGTCATTCGGCGCGCCGACCGAAGCCGAAATCGAAATGGCGGAACTGTTGTGCAAATTGCTGCCTGGCATGGACATGGTGCGCCTGGTGAGTTCGGGCACCGAGGCGACGATGACCGCGCTGCGCCTGGCGCGCGGTTTTACCGGCCGCAGCCGCGTGATCAAGTTCGAGGGCTGTTATCACGGCCATGCCGACAGCCTGCTGGTGAAGGCCGGTTCGGGCGCGCTCACTTTCGGCCAGCCGAGTTCTTCCGGCGTCCCGCCTGAAATTGCCGCCCATACCCTGGTGCTCGACTATAACGATGCCGGGCAGCTGGAGCGCTGTTTCGCCGAAAGCGGCAAGGACATCGCCGCGGTGATTGTGGAGCCGGTCGTGGGCAATATGAACCTGATCGCACCCAAGCCCGAATTCCTGCGCGCGATGCGCAAGCTTTGCACCGAACACGGCGCGGTGCTGATCCTGGATGAAGTGATGACCGGCTTTCGCGTGGGTCTGACCGGTGCCCAGGGTCGCTATGGCATCCAGCCCGATCTCACCACCCTGGGCAAGGTCATCGGCGGCGGCATGCCCGTGGGCGCTTTCGGCGGGCGGCGCGAAATCATGCAGAAAATTGCTCCGCTCGGGCCGGTGTATCAGGCGGGCACGCTCTCGGGCAATCCGGTGGCGGTTGCGGCGGGCCTGGCGACGTTAAAGCTGGTGCAAACCCCCGGCTTCTACGAAAAACTCGGCATCAGCACGAAGGCGCTGACCGACGGTCTGGCCGCGGCGGCGAAAAAGCACGGCGTGGTGTTTTCGGCGCAGGCGATCGGCGGGATGTTCGGCATTTATTTCCGCGACAGCGCCCCGCAAAGTTTCACCGAAGTCATGCAGTGCGACAAGGAAGCGTTCAATCGATTCTTCCACGCCATGCTCGAGCGCGGCGTGCACTTCGCACCTTCGGCGTTTGAAGCGGGATTCGTGTCGGCGGCACACGAGGACAAGGACATCGCGGCGACCGTCAGCGCGGCCGATGCCGTGTTTGCGACCATGAGCAAGTAGGCTGCAGGCGCGAAACGAAGCCACCGCGGGCGCCCCTGAGCCGGCTAGTAGCAAAGCGGCATTTGCCGCCGCGGCTCAACGAGCTTTCAGGTTGTCGCGGATTTCGCGCAGCAGCTTTACTTCTTCCGGCGGTTCCGCGGGAGCGGGAGCAGGGGCCGCTGCTTCCGCGCGCTTGAGCTTGTTGATCCAGCGCACCAGCATGAAAATGATGAATGCGAGAATGGCGAAGTTGAACGCGACGGTAAGAAAGTTGCCGTAAGCGAACACCGGCACGCCCGCTTTTTTTACCGCATCAAGCGTCGTCGCAGTACCCGGCGGAATTGCCTTGAGCGCGAAGAAGTAGTTGGAAAAATCCAGCCCGCCCAGCGCCCGTCCGACCACGGGCATAATCAGGTCGTCCACCACGGAATTGACAATTTTGCCGAAAGCGGCGCCGATGATCACGCCCACGGCCAGGTCCATTACATTGCCCTTGAGTGCAAATTCCTTGAATTCTTTGAGCATGTTTCAGTGTCCTTTTCGGTAAAGAGGCTGCAAATTATGCACCAAGTGCAGCGCGGGGTGGTGCTAGGCTAGACCAGAAATAGCGTCGCCAGGCCCAGAAATATAAAAAATCCGCCGCTGTCGGTCACTGCAGTGATCATTACGCTCGAGCCTAGCGCCGGGTCGCGGCCAAACTTGTCCAGGGCAAGCGGGATGAATACCCCCATCACCGCAGCCAGCACCATATTGAGCATCATCGCCGCTGACATCACCAGCCCCAGCGACAGGTTGCCATAAATCCAGAATGCGACGACGCCAAGGATGCCGCCCCAGATCAGGCCGTTCAGCAAGGCGACACCGATCTCCTTGGTAAATAGCTTGCGCGCGCTCTGCATCTGGCCCAGCGCGATCGAGCGCACTATCATGGTGATGGTCTGATTGCCGGAGTTGCCGCCGATGCCGGCTACGATGGGCATGAGCGCGGCGAGCGCCACCAATTTCTCGATCGAACCCTCGAACAGGCCGATCACCCGCGAGGCGATGATGGCGGTAATCAGATTGATCGCCAGCCAGGCCCAGCGGTTTTTCACGCTGTCCCAGACCGAAGAGAAAATGTCCTCTTCCTCGCGCAGGCCGGCCTGCGCCAGCTGCTCGGCCTCGGTCGTTTCGCGGATGTAGTCCACCACCACGTTTACCGTAACCCGCCCGATCAAGCGCCCAAGCCGGTCCACGACTGCCGCTGAAACCAGATCGTAGCGTTCGAATTTTTGCGCCGCGTCCTGGGCCTCGTCGTCCGGGTGCAGTTTCATCACCTCGGTCGACATGGCGGCGCTCACCGTGACATCAAGATCGGTTACGATCAGCTTGCTGATGGGCAGTGCGCCGATCAGGCGCCGCTTGCGATCTACCACGAACACCTGGTCGGTGTGATCCGGCAGCTCGTCCAGGCGGCGCAGGTAGCGGGTGACCACCTCGAGCGTTACGTCCTCGCGTACGCTGACCATGTCGAAATCCATCAACGCGCCTACTGTGTCCTCCGCGTAGGACATCGCCGCCCGCAGCTGCTCGCGCTCCTCCGCCGAGAGCGACTGGAACACGTCTTCGAGCACATCCTCGGGCAGGTCCGGCGCGAGATCGGCGATTTCATCGGTATCGAGCTGCTCGGTCGCCGCGACCAGCTCTTCGCTGTCCATGCTTTCGATCAGCGTTTCGCGTACCGCGTCGGAGACTTCGAGCAGGATTTCGCCGTCGCGTTCGGCCTTGACCAGGTCCCAGATGATCAGGCGTTCGTCGAGCGGCAGCGCTTCGAGCACAGATGCGACATCGGCGGAATGCAGGGCGTCGAGTCTGGACCGAAGCTGCGCGTAATGCGATTCGGGAATGCCAGCGGCGGGAGCTAGGCCGGCGCTTTCCTGCGCATCTTCGCCTTGTCGCAGCAGCTCGCGCAGCTCGCGTAGGACGGCCTGCGGGTCCTCGCGCTCATTTTTATGGCTGGTATCGATCAAATTCGCCTCGGCCTGGGTGGGAATGCGGCTGCGCACCCGCAGCCGATTCTAGCAGTCGGGTTATGATTGCAAAACCCGTATTTGGATAATTTCTCCCATGGCTGAGATACGCGCGCGCAGCAGACCCGAACGGGACGTACGCCCGCTCGAAATCTGGGCCTGGGCGATGTACGACTTTGCCAACTCGGGATACACCACGGTGGTGCTCACCGCGATTTTCAACGCCTACTTCGTCGCGGTGGTGGCGGGCAATGCGCCCTGGGCGACGTTTGCCTGGACTGCCGCCCTGTCACTGTCCTACGCCTTGGTTATCGTTACCGCGCCGTTGATAGGCGCCTATGCCGATCTGCGTGCCAACAAAAAACGCTTGCTGCTCTTTACCACCGTTGGCTGTGTGCTCGGCACCGCGGCCCTGGCGCAGGCTGGCCCTGGCGATCTTGCGATCGCGGTGCTGTGCGTGGTGATATCGAATTTCTTCTTTTGCACCGGTAGCGACCTGATCGCGGCTTTTCTGCCGGAGCTGGCGCGAGGCAGGAACCTGGGCAAGGTTTCGGGTTGGGGCTGGAGCCTGGGCTATATCGGCGGGCTGTTCACCCTGGGCACCTGTCTTGCCTACGCGTCCTGGGCGCAGGCGGCAGGCCAGTCGGCGGCGCAGTTCGTGCCCGCTACCATGTTGATTACCGCAGCGCTGTTCGCGCTGGCCAGCCTGCCCACCTTCGCCCTATTGCGCGAGCGCGCCTTGCCGCAAGCGCCGCTCCCGGGCAGGTCTTTGGCGCGAGCGGCCTTCGCGCGGCTGGCCGAAACCCTGCGCCACGCGGCCCTATATCAGGATCTGCGCCGCTTTTTGCTGTGCATCGTTTTTTATCAAGCCGGAGTGCAGACGGTGATCACCCTTGCGGCGATCTACGCCGAACAGGCGATGGGCTTCAATACCCGCGATACGCTTATTCTGGTTCTGGTGGTCAACGTTACCGCCGCGCTGGGGGCGTTCTTTTTCGGCAATGTGCAGGATCGGTTCGGCCACGTTCCTACCATTGCCTTCACGCTTGCGGGTTGGATCGCGACGGTGTTGATCGCCTGGGTGGCCGATACGCGGCCGCTGTTCTGGATCGCGGCCAACCTCGCCGGGTTATGTCTGGGCGCGTCCCAGTCCGCCGGGCGCGCGCTGGTGGCTTACCTGAGCCCGAAGACTCGCCGCGCCGAATTCTTCGGCCTGTGGGGATTGGCGACAAACCTGTCTTCAATTCTCGGTCCGATCACCTATGGCGCGGTGAGCTGGATATCTCAAGGCAACCACCGTCTCGCCATGCTTATCACCGGTGTCTTCTTTGTGCTGGGTCTGCTGATTCTGCATGGCGTCGACGAGCGCCGCGGGCGCCGCGCCGCGCTAAGGGGAACCTGACCAATAGACCCGGCGCGCGTCTGCTGCATGTTTCGCAAAGAGCAGTAGACGCACTAGGGCCACTGCCGCGCCCCGGGTTCGGGCGATACGCCCGCCACCGAAAGATTGCGCGCGGTATTGATCAGCGCGACATGCGTCATCGCCTGGGGGAAATTGCCGACCAGGCGTCGTTGCTCGGTATCATAGCCCTCGGCGATCAGGCCGACGTCGTTGCGCAGGGACAGCAGGTGCTCGAACAAGGCTCTTGCTTCCGCGTGTTGACCTGTCATTGCCAGGTTGTCCGCGAGCCAGAACGAGCAGGGCAGAAACGCACCCTCGCCCGGCGGCAGCCCGTCGATAGTCTCGGCGGTCGTATAGCGACGTATCAGTCCGTCTACCGAAAGCTCAGCGCGGATAGCGTCGACGGTTCCGCGCATGCGCGGGTCGCCCGCCGGCAGAAACCCGACCAGCGGAATCATCAGCAAGCTCGCGTCCAGATTTTTCGAGCCGTAGTACTGGACGAACGAGTTGCGTTGTGCGTCGTAGCCCTCGCTGCACACCTGCGCGTGCACGGTCGCCCGCAGCGCGCGCCAGCGCCCCAGATCGCCGTCCATCCCGAAGCGCTCGATCGCCTTGACGGCGCGGTCGAACGCGACCCAGGCCATCACCTTGGAATGGGTGAAGTGGCGTCGCGGTCCGCGCACCTCCCAGATGCCTTCGTCCGGCCGTTCCCAATTGGATTCGAGAAAGTCCAGCAGGACTTTGTGCACTTCCCAGTCGCGCGCCCGCGTCTCCACGCCCGCGGTGTGCGTGAGGTGAAAGGTATCCAGCACCTCACCATAGACATCGAGCTGGTAC
>JAENXP010000773.1 GCA_016649475.1 Burkholderiales bacterium
ATGAAAAAGGAGGGAAAAATGAAGGGGAAAAATCGATGGCGTCCGCTGTTCCTTGTAGCAACCGTTGTGTTGGGGTTCTGCCTGGTTGCTCCGGCACTTCATGCGGCGGATAAACCCAACATCCTCGTCATCTGGGGAGATGACATTGGCGGCTTCAACATCAGTGCCAACAACCAGGGCATGATGGGCTACAAGACACCCAACATTGACCGCATTGCGAAGGAAGGGGCCTTGTTCACGGACTGGTACGGCCAGCAGAGTTGCACGGCCGGCCGCTCCGCCTTCATCACCGGCCAGTCGCCCATGCGCACCGGTTTGACCAAGGTCGGACTACCCGGATCGCCGGAAGGCATAAAGAAGGAAGACCCGACCATCGCCGGGTTGCTCAAGCCACTCGGTTACGTCACCGGCCAGTTCGGCAAGAACCACCTTGGCGACCGCGACGATATGCTGCCGACCAATCACGGGTTCGACGAATTCCTGGGCAACCTCTACCACTTGAATGCAGAGCAGGAGCCGGAGCATCCCGACTATCCGAAGGACGCGGCGTTCAAAAAGCAGTTCGGCCCGCGCGGGGTGATCCATTCGTGGGCACTGCCGGGCGGCAAGCAGAAAATCGTGGACACCGGCCCGTTGACCATTAAGCGCATGGAAACGGTGGACGAGGAAGTCACCACCCAGGCGCTCAAGTTCATGGACAAGGCCGTCAAGGACAAAAAGCCGTTCTTCGTCTGGTGGAACAGCACCCGCATGCACATCTGGACGCACCTCAAGCCTGCGTCCGTGGGCAAGACCGGTCTCGGCGTTTACGCCGACGGCATGGTCGAACACGACGCGATGGTGGGCCAGTTGCTCGACAAGCTCAAGGAACTGGGCGTGGAAAATAACACCATCGTCATGTACTCCACCGACAACGGCGCCGAATTTTTCTCCTGGCCCGATGGCGGCACCACGATGTTCCGCAACGAGAAGGCCACGCAATGGGAGGGCGGCTTCCGCGTGCCGACCGCGATCCGCTGGCCCGGCGTCATCAAGCCCGGCACGGTCAATAACGACATCGGCGCGCATGAAGACATGCTCAGCACACTGCTCGCGGCTGCGGGTGAGCCCAATGTGAAAGAAGAGCTACTGAAGGGCAAGAAGGTCGGAAACATGACGTACAAGGTCCACCTCGACGGCTACAACCTGATGCCCGCGCTCAAGGGCGAGGCCAAGTGGCCGCGCCGTGAGTTCCTCTACTGGACCGACGACGGCAACCTCGCGGCACTGCGCTACAACAACTGGAAGGCCACATTCCTGAAGCAGGACGCCGAAGGGATTGACGTCTGGCGACAGCCATACACGGCACTGCGTGCGCCGATGCTGACCAATCTGCGCATGGATCCGTTCGAGCGCGCCGAGCATGAAAGCATTGGCTACAACACATGGTGGGTGGATCACATGTTCATGTTCGCGCCCGCCGGCGCCTATGTCGGTCAATGGCTGCAGAGCTTCCGCGAGTTTCCGCCGCGCCAGGAGCCCGGCAGCTTCAACCTCGACCGCGTGATGGAAGCGATAACCAAAGGCACGGGCGACAAGTAACAGTCAAGTCAATCCGGGGGCCGCGCTCGCTCCGCTGACTCTACGATGGGCGGGCGCGGCTCCAATTACAACGAAATCATGAGTTTGTGTAGTCGTTCGATATGCTGACGCGCCCGGGCCTTTCGCGTGTACTGCGCTAAGACTGCCTGTCGAGATAGTCCAGCAGGTCGTGGCCGATCCGTCGATTTCAGCTCTCCTTCCCTCCCACC
>JAENXP010000078.1 GCA_016649475.1 Burkholderiales bacterium
CGCCATGGCCGTCGTCATCGTCGGCGTGTTCATGATGCTGTACGGCGCACGGCGGCGGTGAGGTGCCTTTGCCTCCCCTCGCGCAGAGGGGAAAGCGTCAGCTACCCTCCCGCGCCAACGCCCGGCGCCTTGCCGCCAGCCGGTCGTACTTGGCGAACACGCGCTCGGCTCTTTCCTTGGCCTCGGCAGCCGATTTCAGCAGGTAGCCGCCCATCCACAGGTTCTCCTCAACGGTCATGTTGGGAAACACTGATTTGTCCTGCAGGATGTAGGCGATCCTGGCCTGTTTTAGCGTCTGATTGGCACCCAGCTTGGTGATGTCCTGCTTATGCTCGCCGTCGCCGATGAGGATATGGCCGTTGAAAATATGGGTGAAACCGTAAATGGAATGCAGCACCGTCGATTTACCCGCCCCATTGGGCCCGATCAGGCAAAGCGATTGCCCCCTGCCGACCTGAAGATTGAAGTCGTGCAGCACTTCCATCTTGCCGTAGCCCGCATTCAGGCCCTCGATCACCACGTACGGGTCGTTTGCGGCGAGCGCGGCAATCTGCTCGCGCGTGACGTCGCTGCCTAGTTTGGCCGCCTCGCGATTGACGTCGTCTACCGAGATAACAGTATCGACACCCCCAAGGTGATAGCCGGTCGAGAGCTTGTTTTCAGTCATTAATGCGCCCCCAGGTAGGCGTCGACAACGCGCTTGTCGTTCTGAATTTTCTCGGGCGGACCTTCGGCCAAGAGTTCGCCGTGCGCAAGGCAGTAAATATGCTCCGCCATGTTCATGATCACGCGCATATTGTGTTCGACGATGAACATGGTGATACCGAACTCGCGGTTTGCGCGTTGCAGGCGATCGATCAGGCCGTTGATGAGCGTTGGATTGATGCCGGCGGTCGGCTCGTCGAGCAGCAGCACTTTGGGTTCGTTCATCAACGCCATCGCGAATTCAAGCAATTCTTGCTGGCCGAACGAGAGCGTCCCGGCGACGAGATTGCGCTTGGCATAAAGGCCGACAAACTCCAGCAGATGTTCGGCTCGTTCCACGATCGCCGGCGAGTACTCGGCAAACATGTCGCGCCAGGCGGCATTGCGGTGCGCGATGGAGATGCGCATATTGTCCACGCAGTTCATCTTGCCGTAGATGCGGGTCTGCTGGAAGGTGCGCACCATTCCCAGGCGGGCGATTTTCTGCACGTTGAGTTCGGAAATCTCCTTGCCTTCGAACTTGATCGAGCCGGCGTCGATCGGATGATAGCCCACGATCGAGTTGAACAGCGTCGTCTTGCCCGAGCCGTTGGGACCGATCAGGCCGGTAATACGGCCCTCGGCTACGGTCAGCGAGACCTCGTGGTTGGCGACCACCCCGCCGAAGGACTTGCTCACGTTCTTGACTTCGATCAGCGCGGGGTTCATCGCGCCTCCTCAGGCGCCGCAGTCGTCTCCCCGCGGTCGACCACCAGCCCGAAACGCTCCGGCCACTTTTCCTGCATCCAGCCCATGATGCCCTGCTGGAAGTAGACCACGTTGACGATGATCAGCAGGCCCAGCGCGACATACTGCCAGCCGAGCAGATAGGTCCAGGTCACCTCCTTGACCACATGAAACAGCGTGGCGCCGATGATCGGGCCCCACAGCGTGCCCTTGCCGCCGAGCAGCGTCATCGCCACCATGAAAATGCCGAAAGTAAGCGTGGGATACGCCACTTCCATGGGTTCGATAAACCCGATCATATTGCCGAACAGCCCGCCGACGATACCAAGGAAAAAAGCCGAGATCGACCACGCCACCATCTTGTAGCGGTTGGTATGCAGACCCATGGCCTCGGCTTTGTCCTCATCGTCGCGTATCGCATTGAGCGCCATGCCGAAGCGCGTTTTGTACAGCCAGCGCAGGAACAGGTAACACGCTATCGTCACCAGCATGCACAGGCTGTAGAAGAGCAGCGAGCGCGCTCCGGGCTCGCCGGGAAACACAGGCATCGAGATGCCGCCGCCGCCGCCGACATAATTCCAGGATCCCGTCAGCTCCGCGGCTGCGAGCGCGGCACCGAGCGTGCCGATAGCAAAATAGGGTCCGCGCAGGCCGAAAAGAACCCAGCTCAGCGCCGCCGCGACCACGGAACAGGCCACCGCCGCGAACACCAGTCCGAGCGCGAGCCCGAGGTAATACTGCTGGTCGGTGAAATCGACCTTGATCGCGCCGAACGCGGCGGTGTACTCGCCCACATCGTAGAACATGCCGATCTGCGCGATCGCGCAGATGTACATGCCAAAGCCGAAGAACAGGATGTTGCCGAGCGAGTTGTAACCCATCTGCCCGCCCAGTACGTCCCAGGTGAGCGCGAACAGGATCATGATCCACAGCATCGCAAACTGGAATACCAGGCCGGGGAACATCAGTGGCGCCGCAATGCCGGCAACGAGAATGGCGCAGTGAAGGATAAGGGAATTTTTTGTCATTGCAGTGCCTGACGATGGCGCTGAAGCAAGAGCCGGCGCCAGATGAGCGCAACGAGCAGCAACCCAACCACAGTCGCCTGCTGGAACTGCGCGCCGAGGACAAAGCCGCTGTACTGTTCGATCGCGCCCAGGCCCAGGGCCATGACGATGACCCCCGGCAGATTACCCAGGCCCGCCGCGGTCACGATCACAAAGGCGCGCACCGAGTAGGCGATGCCGTAGAAAGGCTGCAGCACCCAGATCATCGAGATCAGCGCCCCGGCCACGCCGCAGATTGCGGAATTGAGCGAAAAGGTAAAAGCGTAAACGCGCTCGGTGTCCACGCCCATCACCCGCGCAGCACGCGCGTCCTGCGCTGTCGCACGGATGGCCTGGCCCATGCGGCTGCGCTTCATGAACAGCACCAGCGCCAGCGCCAGTATTCCACACAGGACGAATGAAATCATACGGATATCAGTCAGCGTGACCATGCCATCGAACAGCGTGCGCGTCTCGAATCCGGATTCCACAGTGCGCACTTCGGGCCCGAAAATCAGATTCATCGACTGCTGCATCACAATCGCGAGCCCGAAGGTCGCGAGCAAGGAGGTGAACAGTTCGCGCTGGATCACCCGGCTGATCACCAGCTTGTAGACGATCCAACCGAAGGCGTACATCAGTACGGCGATGGGAAGCAGGGCATAGACAGGGTGCAAGCCGTGCTCGGAGAACGTGTAGGCCAGGTATCCGCCCAGCATGACGAAGTCGCCCTGCGCGAGGTTCTTGACGTTGGTCACGCCCCAGACCAGCGCAAGCCCGTAAGCGGCCAAAGCGAATACCGCGCCGATCAGCACGCCGTTCAGGATCAGCTGCACGTTGAATACCGGTGCAACCACAAGGATTTGGATGTTATCCCACATGGCGATCATCGCACGGGCCCCGAAGGGCCCGCGCGCATCCTCTAGGAATATCGCTTACTTACTTGGCCGACCGGGGATAGTTCAGCTTGTGCGAAGCCCACTTGGACGGGGCGACCACATTGTATTTTCCATCCTGGATCTGCCGCAGGACCATGGGCTTGGAGATATTGTTGCCCGCCGGCCCGAACTTGATGTGGCCGTAGAAGGTGTCCAGATCCGTGGCGGCGAGGGTGTCGCGCAATTTTTCGGTATCGAATCCCTGCGCGCGCTTGAACGCGTCGGCCCAGATCAGGACCGCAGCGGAACCCTGCGCGGCCTGGTAGGGCACCGTCTCGTAATCCTTGTAGGTCTTCAGGAACAGGGTGTTGTACTCAGCTGCCGTACCGAAAACCGGATCCTTGTAGCTCAGCGTTTCGGCCCACTGGGTCGGGCACAGAATGTCCTCCGCGCCTTTCTTGAACTTGTCCACCAGATCTGCGGATTCGCAATGGGTGAAGGCCACGAGCGGAACGGCAATGTTCATCTCGTTGAGCTGACGCGTTGCGGTGGTCGCGCCCTTGGTGTGGCCGGAAACGACCAGCATGTCGGGCTTCAGCGCCTTGACCTTGGTCATCGTGGCCGTCATGTCGCTCAGATCGCGCGGCAGTTTATCGTCAATGACAGCCGTCATGCCGTGCTTCTTCATTTGATCCAGAACGCCGGCGCGCACGTCGAGCGAAAACGGATCGTTCTCGAACGCCATCGCCACCTTGACGTCGCTGGCTTTCTTGCCGTTCTTCTCCGCTATCTCGGCGGCGAGATCGATCGCGCTGGAGAGGTATTGCTCGGAGGTCGACAGCGCGGCGAACATGTAACGGTATCCCTGCGTGAACAGCGAGCGCGACGCGCCTTCGGCTTCGACCATCGGGATCTTGTATTTCTCGGTCACCGGCGCGGCCGCCTTGGTGGTGCCGGAGCTGTAGGGTCCGAGCACATACTTGATTCCGTCCTGGTTGATCAGGCGCTCGAGCAGCTGCGCCGTACGGGCCGGGGTCGACTCGTCGTCGTAATATTTTATTTCCAGTTTGTAGGTCTTGCCGCCAACCTTGACGCCGCCCTGGTCGTTGATCATCTTGACGGCGAGATTGTAGCCGTCGCTGGCGTTCTTTCCTTCCTGGGAATATTTGCCCGTAATCGAAATCGCGGAACCCAGAATGATCTTGTCGCCTTCCACCTTGGCGTAGGCGGACGTTCCCGCCAGCGCACCGACACCAAGCGCTGCGCCGAACACCAGCGCGCGGGCCATAGCACTGCGTTGGAATGATTGCTGCATGATTCCCCTCCTTTTCGTTTGAATTGGCGTTTCAATTCATTCCGGCACCGGGAAAACCGTCCCGCTGCCATCCTGATTTCACGCTCTTGATGCGCTAATGCGCGCTAGAAAAACACTGAGGACCGGACACTGCTGTGTCCGTGACACCATCCCCGCTTATCTTGTTTCAAAGCAATGATACAACGATTGGGTTGCGTTTTGGGTAAAAAAGTTCACTCGGCTTGATCAAGTCATTGTTTGATTGATTCAATTTACGCTATCTCTACACAAACGATCGCGCATCTCGAAGCGGGCGGCGGCGAAAACCGGCGCTCGCTCCGAGCCGACGGTACATTGCCCGCGGCGACCCGAAACGCCGCCCAGCTGCGACTCGCCTGACAGAATACGCCGCAGAATCGATCCAGTTCCCGCGCCGCCGTGCCGCGCCTATTTTGCCGATCGCGCCTTCTTCGGCTTCTCCGCGCTCAGGCGCAAGCTGACGTACTTGCCAGGCGCGTCTTCGATCACCTTAAGTTTTCCGTCCCCGGGCACCCGTGCCGCGACTTTGGCGCCACCGTTGTTCTTCTCCATCCACGCCTGCCAGTCTCCCCACCAGGAGCCTTCGTGGCGCGTCGCCGTGCCCAGCCACTCGTCCGAATCCTGCGGAAATTCCGGATTGGTCCAGTAGCAATATTTGTTCGCCGCGGGCGGGTTGACGATGCCGGCGATGTGGCCGGAGCCGCCGAGCACGAAACGCACCTCTCCGGAGAGAACGCGCGCCCCCTTGTACACCGATTTCCACGGCGCAATGTGGTCTTCCGCGGTGGAAATAAAATACGCTGGAACCTTGATCTTGCTGATATCGATCGGCACGTTGTCCAGGGTGATGCCGCCCGGATCCTTCAATTTATTGCCCAGATACATGTTGCGCAGGTAGAAGCTGTGCATTGTCGCCGGCATGCGCGTCGAATCCGAGTTCCAGTAGAGAAGGTCGAACGGGAACGGGTCCTTGCCCATCAGGTAATTGTTCACCACGAACGACCAGATGAGATCGTTCGAGCGCAACATGTTGAAGGTACCCGCCATCTCCGAGCCTTCGAGATAGCCGCGCTCGTTCATGCGCCGTTCCAGGTTCTCCACCTGTTTCTCGTCGATGAACACCCCCAGTTCGCCGGGGATCGAGAAATCGAGCAGTGACACGAAGAAAGTCGCGCTGGCGACGCGCTTGTCCTTCTTCGCCGCCATCACGCCGAGCGCCGCGCCGAGCAGGGTCCCGCCGAGGCAATAGCCGATCACATTCACCTGTTTCTCGCCGGTCGCCTTCTCGATTGCATCGAGCGCGTCGTTCGGACCCTGGTGCAGGTAATCCTCGAAGCTCTTTCCGGCGTATTCCTTGCCCGGGTTGACCCAGGAAACCACGAACACCGTGTGGCCCTGGTCGACCGCCCACTTGATGAAGGAGTTCGACTCGCGCAGATCGAGAATGTAGTACTTGTTGATCCAGGGCGGAATGATCAGCAGCGGCTGCTTGTACACTTTTTTCGTGCTCGGCTGGTACTGGATCAGCTGCATCAACTCGTTCTGATACACCACCTGGCCCGGCGTGGTGGCGATGTTCTCACCCATCTTGAACGCCTTTGGGTCGGTCATGCTGATTTGCAGTTGTCCGTCGCCGCGCTCGATGTCGCCGAGCAGGTTGTTCAGGCCGCGCAGCAGGTTCTGCCCGCCCGAAGCCATCGTTTCGCGCACCACTTCCGGGTTGGTCAGCGCGAAATTCGAAGGCGACAGCGCGTCGATGTACTGACGCGTGAAAAAATCGACTTTCTTGCGCGCGTCGACCGGCAGGTGTTCGACGTTCGACGCCGCTTCGTGGATGTGGCGCGCCGCGATCAGATACGACTGCTTGACGTAATCGAACAGAAAATGGTTTTCCCAGTCTTCATGGCGAAAACGATTGTCGCCCTTGCGCGGCACGGCGACCGGCTCGGCCTTCTGCCCCATCATCTGCATCACGCTGCTCTGCCACAGACGCGTATAGTCCCAGAACATGTTCATCTGCGCCTCGGCCAGCTGCTGCGGCTTGGAGAGCATCAGCGCCGACAGGTCCATGAACGCCTGGCCGATGCCGAACTCGTCGGAGACGGCTGTATTCTGCGTTTCAGTCTGTCGCTTGAGAAAGTCCGCCATGATGCGGCTGGACCGCTCGGCCACCTCGGCAAATATGCGGGCTGAGTCGGCGCCCGTCGCGGCGGGCTCGGATTGCTGCTTGCTCATGGTGTAACTCCTTTGAATCTGTTTACAAAATGTAGGGATGCCGGCGGGAGCGCAAGGGTAACACTCCTTCCCCGGCACCGCCTTCCCCCCTAGACCGGCCCGCTGCACAATTCATGTCGGAACGGGTTCTTTGCGCAATGCGGCGTCCTGCAGATATCGGATTACGCCATCAGCGTCGGTCGAACGCTTGAGCGAACCCTGGTAATAGAGGTAGTGCAAGTGCGCCATCGCCTCGCCCATGGCGAAGAATAACTGATGCGTATCGAGTTCGCGCTGGAACAAGGCCGGAATCGCCTCGAAAGCCGACAGCGGCCGCGCGCAGGCCTCGTGCAGTTCCTCGAAGTGCTGACTGTGGTGTTCATCCAGCTGCTCGACGCGCTCACGCAAACCGCGGAACGGCAGGCCGTGCGAAGGCAGCACCAGGGTATCGGCCGGCAGCCTGGCATAGCGTTTGAGCGAGTGGAGAAACTGCTGCAGCGGGTTGCCTTCGGGATCGATGGACCAGACGCTGATGTTGGTGGAGATTTTCGGCAGCACCATGTCGCCCGAAATCAGCACGCCCAGTTCCGAGCTATACAGCGCCGCGTGCTCGGGCGCGTGACCATAGCCCATGATGACGCGCCAGCTGCGGCCGCCGATGCCGATTTCGTCGCCGTCCATGATGCGGCGATAGTTGTGCGGAAACTCCGGCACCGCCAGCCGATAGCGGTTACCGCGTACCGCCATCTTTTCCAGGGCGGCACCGGCGAGGCCGTTCCTGCGGTACATGCCAAGCAAATTGTCCGGGGTGTAGCCGGCGACACCCTCGCGGATCGCATGGGCGGTAAGGTACTCCGCCTGCGACATCCACAGCGTGGCGCCGAAGCGCTGACATAGCCAGTGCGCGAGGCCCGCGTGGTCCGGGTGGTAGTGGGTGACCAACACGCGCGGCGCCTGCACCGGCCGGTCCTGCCCGCCCGGGAGAGTCGCGAAGATTTGCTCCCACAAGCTCTTGGTAAGATCGGTGGCAATACCGCAATCGACGATGGTCCAGCCGTCCCCGTCCTGCA
>JAENXP010000116.1 GCA_016649475.1 Burkholderiales bacterium
GCGTGGGTCATCCGCTATCTCGTGGTCGACACCGGCACCTGGCTTTTGAGTCGCAAGGTATTGATCTCGCCTGTCGCGATCGGCAGCCCGGACTGGATGGAAAAGATACTGCCCGTCTCGATCACCAAAGAGCAGGTGAAAAACAGCCCCGATATCGACACCGACAAGCCGGTCTCGCGACAGCACGAAATGCAGTACCTCGGGTACTACGGCTATCCCTATTATTGGGGCGGCGCCGGGCTCTGGGGCGAGGGACTGTACCCGAACATAATGATGCCGGGCGACGTCGGTTTCGCATCGACACCGCCTGCGGCGCAGTCAGAGGCGCAGAAGGCCTACGTGCGCGCTGAAGCGGCGCGGCACGAGAATGACGACCCGCACCTGCGCAGTTGCAAAGCGGTGGAGGGCTATCACATCCATGCGACAGACGGCGACATCGGCCACGTACAGGGCCTGCTCGTCGAGGAGAGGACCTGGGCCATTCGCTACATGATGGTGAACACCAGCAACTGGTGGCTTGGTCACCGGGTGCTGATCGCGGCGCAATGGATCCAGGACGTGAGCTGGTCCGACGCCAAGGTCTCGGTCAATCTCACCCGGCAGGCGGTGAAAGACGCGCCTCCCTACGACCCGGCGGTGACACTGGATCGAATACAGGAATCGGTCATCCATAAACATTATGGGCGTCCCGGCTATTGGATGGACGGGGAGTAGCGCGACAGCGCAATTTCACGCCATCAGGTCCGCGCCAGAGGCGAGCACAATAAAAAGCGCTTGTGACTGAATCAGCCTGACGGCGGACAGGCGCGATGGAATATGCGGAACAATTCGACATGAAACGAACCTGATCAAATAGAAGATGGAGACAAAAGATGCCTATTCGGCTCGATGAAGAAGGCGGCGGGAAGATTCTCGTCATTCACGTCAGCGGGAAACTGGTGAAGGAGGACTACGCGCACTTTGTGCCCGAGTTCGAGCGGCTCGTCCGGGAGCACGGAACGTTGCGCCTGCTGTTCGATATGAGCGGCTTCCATGGCTGGGAAGCGAGTGCGGCGTGGGAGGACCTCAAGTTCGGCGTCAAACATTTCGCCGACATCGAGCGGCTCGCGATGGTCGGGGAAAAAAAGTGGCAGCAGGGCATGGCGACGTTCTGCAAACCGTTTACAAAGGCGGCGGTGCGCTACTTCGATCACGCCGACGCCGCCGAGGCGCGCAAGTGGCTGGCCGAAACGTAGTGGCGGGAAATCCGGACCTCGAAGTGGAGCGCCCAAGATGAATGTACAAGTGCTCAATGAATCCGCGGGGAAGCTGGTCGCTGCCGACAAGGGCCTGCTGGCGATGGATGAAAGCAATCCCACCTGCAACAAGCGATTCGCGAGCCTGGGGATTCCCCAGACCGTGGAGGCGCGGCGCGCGTATCGGGAGTTGATCGCGACCACGCCCGGTCTGGGCGAGAGCATCAGCGGCGCCATCCTCTACGACGAGACGATCCGGCAGCAGAAGAAAGATGGCACGCCCTTAGTCAAAGTTCTAACCGATGCGGGCATCATCCCCGGCATCAAGGTCGATACCGGTGCAAAAGATATGCCGGGTCGTGCCGGAGAGAAAATAACCGAGGGTCTGGACGGACTGCGCGAGCGCCTGGCCGAATACGCTCAAATGGGCGCCCGTTTCGCCAAGTGGCGCGCAGTGATTGCCGTGGGCGATGGGATTCCGAGCCGGGCCTGCATCGAGGCGAACGCGCATGCGCTGGCGCGCTATGCCGCCTTGTGCCAGGAAGCGGGCCTGGTCCCCATCGTCGAGCCGGAAGTGCTCATGGACGGCGCGCATTTCCTCGAGTGCTGCGCCGAGGTAACGGAGCAAGTCCTGCGATCGGTTTTCTACCAGCTTGATGTCCAAGGGGTGGTGCTGGAAGGGATGATCCTGAAGCCCAATATGGTGCTCCCGGGACTGAGCTGCCCCAGGCAAGCGCCGGTGGACGAGGTGGCCGACGCCACGGTGCAGTGTCTCCTGCGCGCCGTGCCCGCCGCCGTTCCCGGAATTGCGTTCCTGTCGGGCGGCCAATCCGCCGAACTGGCTTCGGCGCGTTTGAATGCCATGAATGTCAGATTCAAGTCGCGCCTGCCCTGGGCCTTGGCGTTTTCCTACGCCCGCGCCATCCAGCAGCCGGCCCTGGAAATCTGGCAAGGCAAGGAGGCCAAGGTGCCGGCGGCACAGCAGGCTTTGTATCATCGCGCCAGGTGCAACAGCGCTGCACGCAGGGGCGAATACAGTGCCGCGATGGAAAGCGCATGAGCACCAGCGCAAGCCGGGCTACGCCACTGCGCCTTTACTTCGTTCGACACGGCGAAACCGAGTGGTCGCTCACCGGCCAGCACACCGGTCGCACGGACCTTGCGCTGACCGCGCGTGGCGAGGACGAGGCACGGGAACTTGCACCGCGTCTGCGGGAAATCCCGTTTGCCCATGTGCTGACGAGTCCGCTCGAGCGCGCGTGGCGAACCTGTGAATTGACCGGGCTGGGCGCGGCGGCCGTTATCGAGCCGGACCTGGCGGAATGGGACTATGGCGATTACGAAGGACAGCGCTCGGCGGACATACGCAAGCAGCGAGCGGACTGGAATGTTTTTCGGGACGGATGTCCGCACGGTGAAAGTCCCGCGCAGGTTTGCGAGCGCGCCGATCGGCTGATCGTGCATCTGCGCGCGCTCGACGGAAACGTTGCGCTGTTCTCGCACGGCCAATTCGGCTGCGTCCTGGCCGCGCGCTGGATCGGATTGCCGCTGATCGAGGCGCAGCATTTCGCGCTCGGCACGGCGTCGCTCGGCATACTCGGCCATGACCCCCATCACCCCGAGGTGGCGGTCATCGCCTTGTGGAACGCTCTATCCGGCCAAATACCTGACTCGATGTCCTCCGCAAGTGCGGGGGAGAGCAAGACGGTGAATCCGCGGGCAATTGCGCGATGGGAAAACGAGGGCGGGGAGGTTCCAGCAGGTGCGGGTGCCGATTTGCTGAAGCAAAATGAACGATAAACCCGCTCTGTCGGATCGGGACGTCGCTGGTCAGGTGAGCGCGATGTCAGCCTGATTTCACGCAGGAGCGCCAATGGCCGGGCATGACGATTCCACCACGACAATTTTTTTCGCCCTGGGCGCCAATGCGCTCATTGCGACGGCCAAAGGTATTGCCGCCTGGGTAACCGGGTCCAGCGCGATGATTGCCGAAGCCGTGCACTCGGTGGCGGATTGCGGCAATCAGGGCCTGCTGCTGCTCGGGCTGAATCGTTCGGCGCGGCCGCCCGATGCCGACTATCCGCTGGGCCATGGACGAGCGATCTACTTCTGGTCGTTTATCGTTGCCCTGATGCTGTTCAGCATGGGCGGCATGTTTTCGATTTACGAAGGCATACACAAGATGGATAGCGGCCGGCCGCTCGAGGACCCGTGGATCGCGATCGCCGTGCTGGCGCTCAGCCTTGTCGCGGAGTCGGTGTCCCTGTGGAAAGCCCTGACCCAGGTCAATGCGCTGCGCGGCACCCAGTCGTTGTGGCGCTGGTTTCGCGAAACCCGGCGCAGCGAACTGCTGGTGGTTGTCGGCGAGGACATTGCCGCGACCCTGGGCCTGAGTCTGGCATTGCTCGCGGTAGGCGCGACCATGTTGACGGGCAATCCTGTGTACGATTCCCTGGGCAGCCTTGCGATCGGCGTGCTGCTGCTGGTCGTTGCAGTGTTCGTCGGCATTGAAGTCAAGGCGCTGCTGGTCGGACAGAGCGCCGATCCTGCGTTGCAGGAAGAGATTTGGCGCTTCCTGATGGCGCGCGAGGAGATTGCCGAGGTGCTCAATCTGATCACGCTGCAAAACGGCGCCGATGTTGTCGTGGCGGTGAAGGCGCGGATGACGGAGAGCGATTCGGCGCCCGTCCTGATCGCAGCGATCAACCGTTGTGAACGCACCTTGCGCGCGGCGTTTCCGCAGGTGCGCTGGCTGTTCTTCGAGCCGGACACGGAGAAATGAAACGCATCGACGCCCCTTTCCGCCGCCGTTCTGTGCGCTGGCGCACAGCGCATTGCGCGGCAGAGAAGGTATCTTGGCGGGAGTTCCACTTTCTGCGCATAAGGGAGTGGGTCGCCATCGGCGCCAGCGCGCGCCGGTTCTGCGCGTTGTCGCTGAAGAAGTGCGGCATCGACGATCCGGCCCAGCGGGCCGAGAGCAAATCACCGGGCTGAGGAAGAAGCTTGCCCGATCATCAACGGATTACTAAAAAAGGAATAACCATGCTGCCCAGCCCCAAGAGCCTCGAAGGCAAACGCGTACCCGATGTGACACTCAAAACCCGCACCGACAATCAGTGGAAGGACGTGAGCACTGGAAAGGTATTCAAAGGCAGGACCGTGGTCGTATTCTGCCTGCCCGGCGCCTATACCCCGACTTGTTCGAGCTCGCACCTGCCGCGCTATAACGAGCTCGCCGGCGTGTTCAAGGCGAACGGTGTGGACGAAATCGTCTGCCTGTCGGTGAATGACGCTTTTGTCATGAACGAATGGAAGCAGGATCAGGAAGCCGAAAACCTCACTTTGCTCCCCGACGGCAATGGTGAATTCGCCGCCGGCATGGGAATGCTGGTGGACAAATCCAGCCTGGGCTTCGGCAAGCGCTCGTGGCGCTATTCGATGCTGGTCAAGGACGGCGTGATCGAGAAGATGTTCATCGAGCCGGACAAGGAAGGCGATCCGTTCGAAGTTTCAGATGCCGACACCATGCTCAAGTACGTCAACCCGAAAGCGGTAGCGCCCGAACCGGTGGTGATTTTCGCCAAGCCGGGCTGCCCGCACTGCGCGCGCGCCAAGGCCTTGCTCGAGTCCAGGGGCTATCGCTACGACGAAATCAGCCTCGGCAAGCACATCACCTCGAGCACGCTGCGCGCGGTTTCCGGCAGCGGCGCCTGGCCGCAGGTCTTCATCGGCGGCAAGTTCGTCGGCGGCGCGGACCAGCTGGAAGTGTATTTCAAGGCACGCAAGGCGGCATGAGTGTCCTTACAAAACATCGCTCCGGCTGTGGCTTGGTGTCAAGGCCTCCCGGCCGGTGCGGTTGTTCCGGAGCATTCGGCTGAAGGTAGAGAGACCGTAGCTCGTCGCTCGAGCAACAAGGAGAGATCGAAGTGACAGGCATGGAACAGAAGGAATTGGAAGGACATCGCAGTGAAATCATCGCTGACGTGAAGAAATTGGTCGAAAAATATCGTGCAATATTCGATTGGGACGTGCCGGATATCGACCAAAATCTTGCGGATAAACTGATCCTGGCGGAAATGCGCAAGGGCTTGGGCGACATCGAAAAACAATTGCTGGGTTAACCGGCACAGAACCTTGGCGGCAATGTCATCTGGCGTGTGACGCCGGCCGCGTCAAAGCAGTGATTTCGCCTGCCTTGTGTGCGGTAGCGAACAGAGCATTTCGCCGCGGAGGAGCAACATTCATGCGGAGTGCGCGGCTCTCCCTGCGCGACGAGAACATGCATTTCTTTGCCCGGCTGTTGCAATGCTGCGGCGTGAAGGGGTAACACAATGGAACGAATCATCGCGGGGCGGTTTCAGACAAAGGGCGACGCGGACGCCGCTGCGGCATTGATTGCGCAATTTGCAGCCACTGCGGATATCTGCATTTTTCACAATAATCCGCCGGGTCAGCACGATGCTTTTACGGTGGGCGGGGACGAGGATGAAGATCCTGGCGCAGAAGGTGCGGGCAAGTCGGCGGCCGCAACAGCCGTTGCCGCAGGGCTCAGCGCGGGCGCGATCGGCGCATTGGGTGGCCCGGCTGTCGCGCTTGCCGCAGGGGGGGTTGGCGCCGTTTCGGGCTCACTGGTCGGTGCGATGCACGGGCTGAGCAATCATGATGACAAGCTGCCTGCGGCGAAGCGCCGCCCGGCCGGCATCATGTTGTCAGTGCACATAACCGGGCCGACGGTCGAACGGCGCGTGATCGACACTCTGCGCGCGCAAGGCGCAGCGGATATCGAACAGGCGCAGGGCGAATGGCGCGATGGAGACTGGGCGGATTTCGACTCCGTTGCAGCGCCGCGACTGGTAGAGGACGCGCCCAATTGATTCTGCGGAAACGACGAATATCATGCCGCTCAGAAAGGGATCCAGCCAGTCGGTCGTGAGCAGCAATATCAAGACATTGGTGGATGACTGGAAGAAGGACGGATCGATAGGCGCCAGTCATCCGCCGACGAAGAAAAAGGCGATCAAGCAGGCTGTGGCCATCGCATTGGGCAAGGCCGGCAAGAGCCGTAATACGCTGCCGCGCACGCGCAAAGCCAGCTGATTCCGAGTTCACCCCATTCCTGTCCCGATGATATTCCGCCAACTGTTTGAGCCGCTATCCAGCACGTACACCTATCTGCTCGGGTGCGAGGAAACCGGGCAGGCCGTTTTGATTGACCCGGTCATCGTCGCAATAGACCGCGATTGGGCAGAGGTCAACCGGCTTGGACTCAGCTTGGCCTATACCCTGGAGACCCACATCCACGCGGACCACATCACTGCGGCGCTGGAGCTGAAGCGGAAGGCAGGAAGCAAGATTGCCGCGCCGGCGTACGACCGGCTGCCGTGCGCCGACTTCGGCATTGAAGAGGGCCAACCGTTTCAGGTTGGGGGCATGACGCTTCAGCCATTACACACGCCAGGCCACACTGACGGGCATTTCGCGTATCTGTTTGATGACAGGGTCTTTACCGGAGATGCGCTTCTCATCGACGGGTGTGGCCGTACCGATTTCCAGAACGGCGATGCCGGCGTTTTGTACAAGAGCGTCAGAAAGAAGTTGTTTTCGCTACCAGATGATGTTCTGGTGTACCCGGCGCACGATTACAAAGACCGGCACGTTTCCTCGATAGCGCAGGAAAGGAAACGCAATCCCCGCCTAGGGGGAGAACGAACGCTGGAGGAGTTCAAGAACATTATGGCCAACCTGAACC
>JAENXP010000079.1 GCA_016649475.1 Burkholderiales bacterium
CACACCCGCCTCACGCGCGTGGTGATCGACCACGGCTGCCAGATTCCCGAGGGCACGGTAATCGGCGAGGACCCGATCGAGGACGCCAGGCGGTTCGAGCGCACCGACAAGGGCATTACACTGGTTACGCGGGACATGCTCGCCCGCCTGGCGTGACACCCGTCGCCACCCCGCAAAAATATTGCCGGCGCCGCCACCCTGCGTGGTGACAGGCGCCGTTATCCGCAGAAATCCGTCCATTTACCGCAGCACCCAAGGAGCCCGCGCATGTCGCATGAACTGATCGAGACCGTGGCCGATCGAGTCGCCACCCTTACCCTCAATCGCCCGGACCGACTCAACGCGCTCTCGACTCCCATGCTCGACGGCCTGCTCGAAGCGCTGCCACGGCTTGCAGCCGATGCGAATGTCGCCGTCGTGGTGATCACCGGTGCCGGGCGCGGCTTCTGCGCCGGCGGCGACGTCAAGAGCATGGCCGAAGGCTCGAGCCAGCTGGCCCTGGACGACGCCGTGCAGCGCCTGCGCGCCCGCATGGAAGTCTCGCGCCTGCTGCACGAAATCCCGAAGCCGACCATAGCCATGGTGAACGGGCCCGCCGCCGGCGCAGGGCTGGCGATGGCGCTCGCCTGCGACCTGCGCATCGCCTCGGAGTCGGCGCGCTTCATTACCGCCTTCGCCAAAGTGGGATTCTCCGGCGACTTTGGCGGAAGCTATTTTCTCTCCAAGCTGATCGGCACGGGCAAGGCGCGCGAACTGTACTACACCGGAGAAGCTCTCGACGCCGCCCAGGCGCTCGCGCTCGGCGTAGTGAACGACGTCGTGCCGGCGTTCGAACTTCTGGAAGCAACCACGGCGCTGGCCCAGCGCCTCGCCCAGGGACCTGGCGTCGCGCTCAGCCTCATGAAACACAATTTCAATGCCGCCGAATCCGGCACGCTGGCCGAACTGCTGGATCTGGAGGCCCTGCACCAGGTCAAGGCGGCCAAGACCGAAGATCACATGGAAGCCGCGCGCGCCTTCGTCGAGAAGCGCCCGCCGGTGTTCAAAGGGCGCTGAGTCCCGCAGTAAATTCCGCCTCTAAGCCCGCGACACGATGCCGCGCGCAACGAGCGCTTCGATTTCCACGTCGCCGTAGCCTGCCTCGCGCAGGATTTCCCCGGTATGCTGGCCCAGCAGCGGCGCTTGCATTCTCACGGCAGCCGGCGTCGCGGCGAAACGCGTGGGCGGATTGAGGTAACGGATCGCCCCCTCACTCGGATGCTCGGCGCGCTGAAACAGGCCCACCGCCTTCAGTTGCGGATGCTCGGGCAGCTCGTCCAGGGCATAGATCGGCGTCGCCGGAATATCCAGCGCCGCGCAAATCTCCACCCATTCGGCGGTAGTGCGCTGGCGCGTGATCTGCACCATGTCACGATACATTTCGACCAGGCTCGCGTTGCGCGTCTGCCTGTCGGCGCCGCCGTATTTCTGCGCCAGGTCGGCGCGGCCGGCACTGTTGAAGAATGCGGTCCAATGATTCCCTGTGTAAGGCAGGATCGCGATATGCCCATCGCTGGTCGGAGCCGGCCGGCGGCCGCCCGCGAGCAGGCGCGCATAGCCGGCTTTGCCCGGCGCCGCATCGAAGGTGAGTCCGCCCAGATGCTCGGACAACAGGAAAGCGACCATGGTTTCGAGCATCGGCACCTCGACGTACTGCCCGCGCCCGCTGCGTTCGCGATGGAACAACGCAGCCAGCACGGCGTTCACCAGCGCGAGCCCGGTCGTCTTGTCCGCGACCAGCGTGGGCACGTAATCCGGCTGCTCGCGCCCCAGGCTGTTGACGCTGGCAAGCCCGCACGCGGCCTGGATGATGTCGTCGAACGCCGGCTTGTCCCGATCCGGACCGTCCTGGCCGAAGCCGGTCGCGGCACAATAGACGATATCCGGCCTGAGTTCGGCCACGGCGCCATAGCCGAAGCCCAGTTTTTCGATCGCCGCCACACGCATGTTGTGCACCAGCACATCCGCGCCCGCAAGCAGACGCCGTAAAACTGCTTTGCCTTCAGCCGACTTCAAATCGACGGCGATCGAGCGTTTGTTGCGGTTGATCGCCAGAAACACGGAACTCATCCCCGGGTGCAGGCAGACGCCGCTGTCGCGCGCGAGGTCGCCCTCCAGGTTCTCCACCTTGATGATCTCGGCGCCGTAGTCGCCGAGTATCTGCGTTGCCAGCGGCCCCAGCACCACCGAGGTCAGATCAAGCACGCGCACGCCCGCCAGCGGCCCCGCGCCAGACGAAGGAGGCGTCGCAGGCGTGGTGTTGCTCACAGCCGGCTCAGCATCGGCCAGAGTGCGTCGGCGCCCTGCGCCGCGACCATGCGGCCCAGGCGGCTCTGCCAGCAGGTTTCGTTGCCGAATTCGTCGCGCCAGGACCACAACCGGCGCGTGACATAATGCAGATTGTGCTCGCGCGTGTAGCCCATCGCGCCGTGCACCTGGTGCGCAATTTCTGCACCTTTGCCGGCCGCCTCCCCCGTGCGCGACTTCGCCACCGCGACCGCAAATTCATCGGGCGCAACGCTCGACGCCTCGACTGCCGCATCCGCCGCCGCACTGGCTGCAGCCACCTGTCCCGCGAGTTGCGCGAGCATATGCTGTATCGCCTGGAATTTCGCGATCGGGCGGCCGAACTGAACACGCTCGTTCGCATACAGCAGGGAGTATTCGAGCGTGCGCTCCAGCGCGCCGGCCATTTGCACGCTGCGCACCAGCGCGCCCTCGGCTTCTAGGCGCGCCGGCGCACCATCGAGGACCGCCCAAGCGATCAAGGGCGCCGCGTCGAACTCGAGTGACACGCGCGGCTCGCCCGCCAGATTCTTTTCCACGCCGCGCGCAGCGCCTGCAGTCGAAACGAGGCCCAGCACGCCTTTGCCTTCGAGTTCGCCCGCCACCACGGCATGTGCGCAAACATTTCCCCAGGGTACGCGCAGCGCGCTGCCCGACAGCGTGAAGTGCGCGCCGCTGCGCACAAACTCCAGCCGGTCAGCGGAGCGGACCGGCGCCACGCTCAGCGCACCCTGCGGCACTTCGATCCCCGCGGCGGCGAGCAAACGTCCGGCGAGCATGGTTTCCGCCAGCGGCACCGGCGCGCCGTGATAGGCGCTGCGGCGCAGCGCCAGCATCGCGTCCTCGAAAGCGAGGCCGGAGCCGCCCGCCTCTTCCGGCAGCGCAGCCCGCGTCAGGCCCACCTCTTCCAGCGCCTGCCACAAGGCCGCGGGCCACTCACCCGCTTCCGCGGCTTCGCGCGCAGCTTTGGTGCAATGCTCGTCGAAAATCCGGTCGACGGTATTCAGAACATCGTTGCGCATTTCACTCATCGCAGCCCCAGCCCGCGCGCGATCATGCCGCGCAGAATCTCGCGTGTGCCGCCGCGTATGGTGAACCCCGGCGCGCGCAGGATGCTCATGCCGAGCAATTCAGCGTAGCTCGCTCCGTCGCCCAGGCTGGGCTCTGTCGCGATCAACTGACGGAAGGTTTCGGGAATTTCGCGCTCGAATGCGGTGCCTATGTCCTTCACCAGCGCCGCCTCTACCGCCGGTTGCGCGCCGCGCTCGAGCATACCAGCGACCGAGGTAGACATGCGCCGCAAGGTCGCCAGGTGCGCAACGAAGCGGCCGATGTCGTTGGCCGAGCGCGCGTCCGGATCGGCGCCGATGGCGCGGATCGATTCGAGCAGCAACTGGTAGGTGCTGAGAAAGCGATCCGGACCCGAGCGCTCGAACGCCAATTCGCTGGTCACCAGCTTCCATCCCATGCCGGGTTCACCCATGACCATGTCATCGGCGACGAAAAACTCGTCGAACACCACCTCGTTGAAATCGTGGCCGCCATAAAGATTGTAGATCGGCCGCACGCTCACGCCGGGGTGGGACAGATCGACGATGAACTGGGTCATGCCGGCATGGCGGTCCTCTTCCTTCGGCGCGGTGCGCGCGAGCGCGATCAGGTAGTTTGTCACGTGCGCGCCACTGGTCCACACCTTGGTTCCGCTGATCTTCCAGCCGCCGTCTACCCTGACCGCGCGCGTGCGCACCGCGGCAAGGTCGGAGCCCGAGTCGGGCTCGCTCATGCCGATACTGAAATAGCAGACCCCCGCGGCGATTTTCGGCAGGATAAGGGTCTTCGCGCGCTCGCTGCCGTAGCGCAGGATCTGCTGCCCGCTTTGCCGGTCGGCGATCCAATGCGCGCCTACCGGCGCGCCACCGGCAAGCATCTCTTCGGTCACGACATAGCGTTCCAGCGCAGAGCGCTCGTGGCCGCCGTACTGCTTCGGCCAGCGCATGCCGATATAGCCGCGCTCACCGCATTTGCGGCTGAAGTCCGGGTCGAAGGTAGACCAGGAATTGCGGCTGGGCGTGAACGCGCCCCTGGCCACCTCCGCCGCAATGAACGCGCGTACCTCGCCGCGCAGGGCCTCCGCCCCGGCCGGCATTGCGACCGGATCGAACCTGAATTCATGCATACTTTTCTCCATGCCTGGGCTGGCACCGGCCTGTACTGTCCCGTGACTAGCCCGACGCAGCCAATATATCCGAGACACCCCTGCCGCGCAAAAGGTAAAATCCGTTCGCGCCGTGAAGCGCGCCCCCGGCGACTGGCCTGCCGCCGTATTGTTGTATTGTTCCCACGGGGCGGCCATACCCAGAAAGGAAATCCAGCCATGAGCCACAGTCACCCCGTGCTGTACGAACAAGACGGCAGCGTCGTCGTCCTCACCTTGAATGAACCGACGACACGCAACGCGATATCGCCGGCGATCGTGAAGGCGCTGGTCGAATGCACCGAACGCATCAATGCCGACATGAGCGTCGGCTGCGTCATTCTTACCGGCGCGGGCAAAGGCTTTTCCTCGGGCGGCAACGTCAAGCAAATGAAAGGCCGCTCCGGCCTGTTCGGCGGCAGCCCGGTGGATATACGCCGCAGCTACCAGCAGGGCATCCAGCGCATTCCGCTGGCGATGTACGGTCTGGAAGCGCCCTCGATCGCCGCGGTCAACGGCGCGGCGGTCGGCGCCGGCTGCGACCTGGCGTCGATGTGCGACATACGCATAGCCGGACGCAGCGCCAGCTTTGCCGAAAGCTTCCTGCGCGTAGGCCTGGTGTCCGGCGACGGTGGCGCCTGGTTCCTCCCGCGCGCAGTCGGCATGTCCAAGGCCTGCGAGATGACTTTCACCGGCGAGTTCGTCGACGCCGCGGAGGCGCTGCGCATCGGCCTGGTGTCGAAAGTGGTCGACGACGAAAAGTTGATGGAAGAAACCATGAACCTCGCGCGTCGAATTGCCTCGCAGCCGGTGCATTCGCTGCGCCTGACCAAACGCCTGCTGCGCGATTCGCAGCAGGCGAGTCTGGCGACCGCCCTCGAAATGGCGTCGGCGATGCAGGCGCTGGTGCAGCACACCGAGGACCAGCACGAAGCCGTCCTGGCGTTTTCCGAAAAGCGCGCGCCGAAATTCAAAGGGCGTTAACCCAGGCCGCTTCGCCAGGCCGCTTCGCCAGGCCGCTTCGCCGGCGACGCACCGATCTCAGCCGGCGGCTTTGCGCGACAGGCAGTAAAGCAGGGCGCGCCCGCCGTCATCCAAGCCTGACGCCGGCTCGTCCGGCAGGAAATGCAGTTTGAACGAGCGAACTGCCGCCGCGAGATCATCGGTGTCGTAACCCAGGGCGCGCAGTTCCAACTCCTCATCGATCGGCTGCTGCGGCGGCGCCAAAGGCGGATCGCACCACAGGCCATAGCCTTGCCGAGCGAGCGTCTTCCAGGGAAAGTAGCGGCTGGGATCGACTTTTCGCCCGGGCGCGATGTCGGCGTGCCCAAGAAAATTCGCCGTCGGGATGCGATAGCGCTCCTTGATGTCGGCCAACAGGCGCAGCAGCGAGGAGATCTGCGCATCGGGGAACGGTTCGAAGCCGTTGTTGTCTAGTTCTATGCCGAGCGAAGACGAGTTGAGATCGCTATCCGCACCCCATCTCGATTCGCCCGCATGCCAGGCCCGGGCTCGCTCGTCGACCAGCTGGATGATATTCCCGTTGCGACCGATCAGGTAATGCGCGCTCACCGACCGCAGTGGATCGGCGAGCGTGCGCAAGGCCTGGTCTACCGTATCATCGCTGGTATGGTGCAATATGACGAAGTTGGGTCGTCTTTCGTTGAAGTTCGGCGACGCCTGCCATTCGGTCGGTATGCCTGCGCGCTGCGGCAGCGGCGCGCAGGCGGTGAGCGCCAGCGCGAGCGCCAGTAGGGGTGTCCTGATCGAGGTCATGCCGTGTCGCGCAGCGGAGTCCAAGGCAAATTGTACCGCCTTGCCGGCATACAATAGCGGACACGAGCAAAAGGAGGGACGTATGGCCGGACCGAAAGAGATCAACGCGCAACTGATCGCGAGCCTGCCGGACAAAGGCGCGGTGGTAATGGTGAACCTGCTGCGCCTGCGAGACCGCGCGGCCTACAAGCGCTACAGCGAACTTACGATGCCGCTGATCAAGGCGCGCGGCGGCACGGTTCTGTGGGCGGGAGACGGCGAAGCCGTGGCCTTCGGCGACGTCGAGGCCGACGGCTGGGACTACGTGGTGCTGGTGCGCTACCCTACGCGCGCGGCGTTTCTCGACATGATGCACTCGCCCGAATATTCGGCGGCGAACCTGCATCGCGAGCAGGCGGTGGCGAAGCATGTCATTCTGGCCAGCACTGAAACCTACTCTAAAATGAAACAGGCCTGACGGATATGGCGGCGTTCTAGCCTGCCGGTCTACGGAGTCGAGAATCGCGATCCGGGTCCGGTATAGCGCTTATCGATCACATTCCCGCTCGCATAGAATACGCGCCTCATGTTCTTTTCCGTTCCCCCGATAACCCGAGCGTTGATCGTCGTCAACGCCCTGATGTACGCCGGCGAGTTCCTTCTGGGCGACGGCCTGACGCTGCGGCTCGCGCTCTGGCCCATCCACACGGGTGCATCGTCGGAAGGGCTGTTGTCGTTTCAGCCGTGGCAGTTGCTCACTTATGCATTTCTGCACGCGGGCACCTGGCATCTGTTCGTCAACATGTTCGCCGTTTACATGTTCGGCAGCCAGCTGGAATTGCTGTGGGGTCCGAAGCGGTATCTGAATCTGTACCTGGTCAGCGTCGTCGTCGCCGGGGTGGCGCAGCTTGCCGTCGCCGACTTCGTATCGGCGGATCCCTATCCGACGATAGGCGCGTCCGGCGGCGTTTTCGGCCTGCTGCTCGCATTCGCAATGTACTTTCCCAAGCGCACCATCGTGCTCCTGATTCCGCCGATCCCGATGCCGGCGTGGCTGTTCGTCACCCTCTATGGCGTGCTCGAACTCTATCTGGGCGTCACCGGGACCGCGGCCGGCGTCGCGCACTTCGCCCATCTGGGCGGCATGGCCGGCGCGTGGTTGATGATCCAGTACTGGCGCGGCCGGCCGCCGTTTCGCCGGCGCTAGGACTACGCGTTGGCGAGCGTCCGGTCCGATGCCGGATCAATCGGCCATGTTCGATGCGACCGCAGACACCTCGGCTGCAGGCGTGCCGCGCAAAGCGCTCGACGATTTCCTGAGTGTTTCCAGGCGATACCTGGGTCTGTAGCCGTCCTGGTGCAAACAACGTTGCGAGACGCCGTTACCCACCGGATTGCGCAAGCGCAACGTCAGCGGGCTTGCTCGACTCTCGCCAGAATTCTTTCACAGCGCTGCCGGTCAAGCGCGTCGGCGACGCCTGGCAGCGCGCACCACGCGACCAACTGCTCGGCGGCGCTCGCGGCGCCGGTGTTTGCAGCACTGCTGAAACGCTCCTTCAGCTTCTTTACCTGCAACGCGAGCCGCTGCGGCTGAAAATCGGGCGGACTGTCCATTCCCAGCAGCAATTCGAGTTCGAGCAGACCTTCGCGGCGCGCAGCCGC
>JAENXP010000317.1 GCA_016649475.1 Burkholderiales bacterium
ATGTTCTTGCCGATGTCGTGAAAGTCCCCTCTTACCGTGCCGACCAGGGCCTTGCCGCTGATCTCGCGTTTGCTTGCGGCCAAGTGGGGCTCCAACACCTTGAGGCCCTCGTTCATCGCCCTGGCCGAGAGCAACACTTGGGGAATGAACAATTCGCCGGAGCCGAATTTCACGCCTATGGCCTGCATCGTATCGAGCATACCGTGATCGAGAATCTGCTTCGCACTCAGGCCGCGGTCGAGCAAAGTCTGCACATGGCCGCCAATCTCCTTGTGCCTGCCCTTGACCACCGCATCGCGCACCAGGCTGTAATCCGCGTCCGGCGCCGCCGGCGGCTTGACCCTGGCCGTGGCTTCTTCAATTTGAGCCGCAGAAAGCGGCCGCGCCGCTCCACCTTCGAGCGGCAGCCGGGCCTCTTTTTCTACGCGTTCGCCGATCCGGATCAATCGCTCGAACACGGCATTCGGCGGGGTAGTATCGGCAATACCGAGGATGAAGCGCTTGCCAGGCGCGATCACCTTGAATAGATGGTCCAGATAGGCTTCGAACTCTTCGTCCGTGGCCGATTCGGCCAGAACCATGTTCGACGGTATCCCGCCGAAGATGGTCAGCTTCCCGCTCCACCTCTGGTAGTACTCCTCGATTTTCACCTTGGTCATCGGATAGGGGCAGATCGCCTCGGCCACGTGCATACCCGAATCGCGGACCAGATCCATCAACCCGAAGTTTTCGCCGTCGCAGTGCACCAGCGCGACTTTGCCCCTGTCGCCCAGCGCCGCGGAGGCTTTGCGGATCCATGGAGTGATCTCTTTCTCGAAGTACTCCGGGTAGGTGATCATGTCGTCCACGTTGCCGCCCCACAAAACCAATTCCGCGGGTGAATCGGCGATGATCTTGAGGCCCTGGTCGAAGAAATTCGCGACGCTATCGGCAAGGGCGCGCATCTCCTTCTGGCAGTCGTTGTAGTGGAAGTAGAAATCGGTTGCGTCCAGAAACTCCTTCTGGATGTGGTGCATGGGCGAGCAGGCCAGCCCGATCATCGTGCCGGGTACGCCATCATCGCCAATGTATTTCTGCCACGCGCGAAATCGCTCATAGCTCGGGACGAGTTCTATGTTTTCGAACAGATAGCCGACGACCTTGTAGTCCTCGGGCCGCTTGATCACGTGCTCCTCGATCCAGGTAATGGAGGCGCCGGCCCGGCGCATTTCGTCGGAGTACATGGTCTTCGTGCTCACGCTTCCCACAGGCGTGTGGTAGATCACTGTCGTGTAATCGCCCTCTCGGCGCACCTCGATGTCGATGGCGGGCGAGAATTTGAAATCGAACACCATTTCTTTCAGTCGATAGAGCCCGAGAGCGCGATGCAGGGTATCTTCGGGCTTATCGACCTTGAGGAACTCGGGCACGATCTTGTGCAGTGCCCACCCTTGCGCCCGCGAGATCTCGTCCTGGGTCCTGCCTTTGTGCTGCGCGGGCAGCGCGTCGAAGGCGACGTTGGCGTTGTACCAGAGATCGATACGCGGCACGTAGGGGAGCGTATCCGGCATCTCCCCCTTCAGCGCCGTGAGGATTCTTTGCTTGTGGGTTGGCAAAATCTCTCCTCGCTGGGTGTTGGGAGTCGGCCTAGAGCCGGTCGTGCGCGAAGCGCATCTAGGCCGGCTGCTGGGCGAGCGGTTTCAATGAGTGCTTCGCGATCGCCTGCTTCAGCTCTGGTTTGACATGTGATTCGTCGTAACCGTTGAAAAGGTGCCCGATAAGTCCGCGCTTCAAGTCGCTCGTACCCATCAGCCAGTCGGCAATGGGAAAAGTCAGGTTCATGTTGATGTCCATCATGATGCCCTGGTTATGGTGGGCGGTATGGTGGCGGCGTATGGTATTGACGAATGGTGCATTGCGCACGAACCAGTTCTCGTGCACATGGCAGCAGTAGTGGAAGGTCTCATAGATCAGGTACTGTCCCACCATGGTCACGAGCAGAATGTAACCTGCATTGGCGTTGACCAGCCAGGCGAGTGCGAGTGCCGCCGGGATGCCCATGCCAATGAAGGTAAACAGCGCACGCCAGGGAAAGAAAATGATGCGAAACTCGCGCGTCGAGTCTACGGTCATCACACCGTCGGTGAAGTACTGGTGGTGCTGACGCGTGTGTCGGTCGTAAATTGCGCGCAGAGCCCATACGTCGATCAGCCGGTGCATGACGTACTTGTGGATCCACCATTCGAACAGATTGGAGACGCAGAACACCGGCACCACCAGCAGCCACTCCCAGGTGGCGCCTTGCATGCGTGAGACGCAGAAGGCGATGACCGCAAGGCCCACGGCGTACATCACGCCAACGTGCACGAGGCCGCTATAGAGCGGGTGAATCTGGCTGATGTACTCCTCGCGGAATTTCTTCTGTCGTTCTGACATCATGACGGTTCTCCTCTTCTATGCGCCACCGGACTGGCTCGTCGGCATGTCGAAGGGCTGATATATCAGCCATATATTTGTTGATGTTACCTGCGGCCCAGGGATATTTCAAGCAGTTCGCACATGCTTCATGCAATGGCCCGGGCGCGGGCCGGGGCGACGCCCAGCCCGGCGCCGTCGCGGTTCAGCAGGTCCCGCAGCGCTGCGCCGTCGATCTGCCGCGGCGCGAGTTTTTCCCGCAGGGCCAGCGACGCTGCGCGGCCGATGGCTTGGCCGTAGGAGAAACACTGCGCGGTGACCCGCGCAGAGGCCATCGCCTCATGCTCGGCGGACAGGCAGCGTCCCGCCGCGAGCAGTGATTCGCCACGCTCAGGCACGAAGCATTCGTAAGGGATTTCGTAGTAGTCATCGATCAGCCAGGAAAGGCGCGGCCTCGCTCCCGCGTGCAACTCGATCGGCCAGGCGGAGCGCGCAATGCCGGTTGTGAACTTCGTGCCCTGCACCACGTCGCTGTTGGCCAGCACTGCCGTTCCCGCGATCTGGCGCGATTGGCGCACGCCCACCTGCACGCCGGTATCGTTCACCCAGCTGCGTTCGCAACCTTGAAGGTGGTCGCGGAAAAAGCGCGCGTACTCGAAAACCTGCTTGCGACCCTCGATTTCCGCTTCGGTAAAGTCACGTACTAGGATGCTGTTCAGTTCGCGCCCGTCTGCACCGGTGATGCGCGTGCAGTTGCACAGCAGCTCGCCCGCGCGCGGCGAGGGGAACAGGAAAATCTTGGCGCGCGGCAGCCGGTAGCGCCCCGTGGCATTCATTTCGACGATTTGCTTCGACACGGCCTCGCCGAGGATGGTATCCGGCCCATAAGTGGCGGTAAAGCGCGCCACATCCACGCCCTGGATGCGAAAGATCATGGTTGGATTCTGCACAGTGCCTTCGTGGCCGACGCGCGTCGAAAAACCGGCCATGGCGGCGAGATCGGCGTCGCCGCTCGCATCCACGGTCAGCCCCGCTTCGATGCGGAATTTTCCCTGCTTGGTAAACGCCTGCACCCCGGCAACGCGCTCTCCGCCCTCCAGCAGCACTTCTGTAGCCAGCGTATGGAACAATACCTTCACCCCGGCGTCGGCGAGCATGGCGTCGGCAACATTGCGCCAGGCAAGCGGGTCATGTACCAGACTGTAGGTCTTGCCGTAGCGCACCGGCGGAGTAAGGCCGCCGCAGGCGCTCATGCGCTGCGCGAATTCGGCCGCAAAGCCATGCACCAGCTGATCGGGCTTTGCACCGGGTACATCGCTTGCCATGTACATTCCGCAAATGGTGCCCGACATGCCGGCGACGGCGCCGCCACCGCAGAACCCGTAGCGTTCCAGCAGCATGACCCTGACGCCCTGGCGCGCCGCGGTGATTGCCGCGGCCACCCCTGCAGCGCCACCGCCCACGACCAGTACGTCAGTGCTGATGCGCTCCAGCGGGCGCAGGTCGGTGACGGTGCTGTTCGAGTTCATTTAGCCTCCTGCTGCGCTCAGGGCGCGGGTACCAGATGCTGGACGAGATGGCGCATTTGTTCGATGCTCTCGATATTGCTGCTCGTCCGGCAGTTTCAAATAGAAGCGACTCATGCGGGAACGAACGGGTTGCGTTCTTTTCTCGGCTTTCAGCCCACTTAGAAGTCGGTTGTTACCGTATCGCGGGTAAATTTCGTAACCGTATCGAGCAGCTTGTCCATCGCTTTTCCGGCTGCGGCCTCGTCGCCGGCACCGATGGCGCGGGCGATGTCTGCGTGCAGCTTCGCGGTGAGGGGCATATC
>JAENXP010000725.1 GCA_016649475.1 Burkholderiales bacterium
GCAACACCAGCGCATGTAAGGCGATCGACGCCAGCACGCACCAGAGGAAAGCGCCCGACTGTCGCGGCTGGTGAACGATCCCCGGGATGGCGGCTGATGCGAACATTCGTCAAGAATAGCCGAAGGGCGGCCGGAGCCGAAATAAAAAAGCGAGCACAGGGGTCGCATTCTTTATCGGCGGCCGGGAAAGATTCACATTGACGAAAATGTTTCCCACCAGCCGGTATTGAGACGGTCTGCCAGCGCCGGCATAGGTCGCCCCTCATGCAGGCCGCGCCGCCAGCGCCCGCCGTCCAGCATGAACACGCTGTCGCGATGTTCAAACATGCTCCAAATCGACCGTCTCGGAACTTCTGTTGCAATCCGCGGCCGGCCGCCGGACCCGATTCCCGCGGCGAGAAACCTTGTTCTCCAAATAATTCACAGTTCTGCCACACCCCTGCTGCCCGCGCCGGGTTAAATGCGCCATCTCAATCAAGAGGAGCAAGCAGGGATGAAAGCCATGATACTCGCCGCCGGGCGCGGCACCCGGGTACGCCCGCTCACCGAGACGCTGCCCAAGCCGATGATCCCCATCCTGCATAAACCCGTGATGGAAATGCTGGTCGACCATCTACGCAAGCATGGCTTTCACCAGATCATGGTGAACACCAGCTATCTCGCCCCGCAGATCGAGGGGTATTTCCGCGACGGACATCGATTCGGCGTCAGCATGGCCTACTCCTTCGAGGGCGTCATCGCGAACGGCCAGCTGATCGACCGGCCGGTGGGGTCCGCGGGCGCGCTGCAGAAGATCCAGCGCCACTCCGGCTTTTTCGACGACGACTTTGTCGTGCTCTGCGGGGATGCCGTCGTCGACCTGGATCTGGGAAAATTACTGGCTTTTCACCGCGCCAAGAACTCCATCGCCACGGTAGCACTGAAGAAAGTCCCTGCCAGCGAGCTGGTGAACTACGGCGTCGCCGTGCTCGGCGACGGGCAGCGCATACTCGAGTTTCAGGAAAAACCGGCCGCAGGCACCGAGCTCAGCGATCTCGCCAACACCGTCCGGGCGTCGCGCATTGTAGGTTCGGGCCAGGCCCCGATGTTACCGACTATTTGACCGCGATCGATGAATGGGTGGAAACCGGCAATGCGCCTGAACAACTGGCAGCCCAGTTTCGTGGGAAAGATCTTCAACCGATAAAAGAGGGCAGGATCTTGTGCGCTCATCCTAAGGTTGCAAAGTATGACGGTAAAGGGAACACGCGAGATGCATCAAGTTTTACTTGCACTGCGCCCCAATAAACATCCGGCTGAGATCTTTGCGTGCTCGTTAGCCAATGCATGTAATTGTGGTGATTCCTGACTGGGGATTAGCCTGGCAGCGCGGAGACTATGAACGATCGGGGACATAGGTAACAGATTAGTCCGGGGACATGGGTTACACCATTTTGCTACTTGTCGCCGATTGTCTGGCTACACCCAGGAATCGGCAATCCCCTGCGGGGGATGGCGGCGAAGCGTAGCGTAGCCGACTCCATAGATACAATCGTCTTTTGCGATGCCGCTACAGCGGCAAGGTAGGTTCGCGCCGATTCTGCGGTGATGAGGTCGTGCGCCAGCGCATCCAAGGAAAAACTCGCGACCAGACAAGCAACGAGATGGCGGATCATCGATTCACGGATCGCGATGCACTCCACACGCGCAGCACGCGAGCGGCCACACCGTGCTACTGCCTGTCGCGCAGGTCTAGGGACCGCCCTTCAGCGAATGCCAGCGCGCCCACATGCGGCGGAATATCGCCGGCGTCGGCTGCATTGCGCCCGGGAATGGACAAACCCAGGCTGGCGCCGTGTTCCATCAAGGCTTCGGCGAGAAGATACCCGTGCCGCGGCAGGAAATCGTCGCGGCATACCAGTCGATACACGTCGTTCTGTACCAGCACGCGCAAGGGGATGGCTCCGTA
>JAENXP010000124.1 GCA_016649475.1 Burkholderiales bacterium
GCCCGAGCCGTTGCCATATCGTCGAAACGAGGGCCGCCTGATTCATCGTATAGAAATGCAGGCCCGGCGCGCCCTGCGACAGCAGGCGGTCGCATAACTCGGTGATGACGTCGAGGCCGAAACTGCGGATCGAGGCGACGTCATCGGCGTAGCTTTGCAGCCGCAGCCGCAGCCAGCGCGGGATCTCCGCACCGCAGGCATCCGAAAATCGTGCGAGCTGCGAAAAATTTGCGATCGGCATGATACCCGGCACGATGGGCAAATCCATGCCCAGTGCCTCGCAGTCGTCGATGAAACGGAAATAAGCGTCGGCATTGAAAAAATATTGAGTGATCGCCGCATTCGCGCCCGCGTCGACCTTGCGCTTGAACGCGCGCAGGTCTTCGTGTGCCGTGCGCGCCTGCGGGTGGAACTCCGGATAGCCGGCGACTTCGATGTGGAAATGATCGCCGCTGGTTTCGCGGATGAATTGCACCAGTTCGTTGGCGTAACGCAGCTCGCCCGCGCCGGCCGAGCCCGAGGGCAGATCGCCGCGCAGCGCGACGATATGGCGCAGTCCATGCTCCCGGTACAAGGCCAGGGTCGCGGCGAGGTCGGCGCGCGACGAACCGATGCAGGACAGGTGCGGCGCCGCCGCGCCGCCGTCTTTCTGGATTTCGAGCACCGCCTCCAGAGTGCGGTCGCGGGTCGAACCGCCGGCGCCGTAGGTGACGGAGAAAAACCTGGGTTTGAGCTGTATCAGCTGCCTCCAGGTGGCGCGCAGCTTCTCCATGCCCTCCGGCGTTTTCGGCGGGAAGAACTCGAAGCTGAAAGTAGGGCGATGCTTTTTCTGTGATTCCATGTCAGGGGACGAGCGGCGGCGAGGGGCGCATTAACGCCCCCCGATCCACTTGCCTTTCCTCAGTAGCGGTACGAATCCGGCTTGTACGGACCCTGCTTCGGTACGCCGATGTACGCGGCCTGCTCTTCGGTAAGCTCGGACAGCATGGCGTTGAGCTTCTTCAGCTGCAAGCGCGCCACTTTCTCGTCCAGGTGCTTGGGCAGCACGTAGACGCCCGTCGGGTATTTGCCTGAGCCCTTCTGCGCCTCGGTCCAGAGCTCGATCTGCGCCAGCGTCTGGTTGGCGAAGGAAGAGGACATGACATAAGAAGGATGCCCGGTGGCGCAGCCCAGGTTCACCAGCCGGCCTTTCGCCAGCAGGATGATGCGCTTTCCGTCCGGGAATATGACGTGGTCTACCTGCGGCTTGATCTCTTCCCACTGGTATTTTTCCACCGAGGCGACATCGATTTCGTTGTCGAAGTGGCCGATATTGCAGAGGATGGCCTGGTCCTTCATTTTCTTCATGTGCTCGTGCGTGATCACATGGTAATTGCCGGTGGCGGTGACGAAAATATCGGCCTTGTCGGCGGCATAGTCCGTGGTGACCACGCGGTAGCCTTCCATCGCCGCCTGCAGCGCATTGATCGGGTCGATCTCGGTGACCCACACCTGCGCCGACAGCGCGCGCAGCGCCTGCGCGCTGCCCTTGCCCACGTCGCCATAGCCGCACACCAGCGCGACCTTGCCGGCGATCATCACGTCGGTGGCGCGCTTGATGCCATCGACCAGCGACTCGCGGCAACCGTACAGGTTGTCAAATTTCGATTTGGTGACCGAGTCGTTGACGTTGATCGCCGGGAAAGCGAGCTTGCCCTCCTTGTGCATCTGGTACAGACGGTGCACGCCGGTGGTGGTCTCCTCGGTCACGCCTTTCACCGCGGCGAGGCGCTTCGAGTACCAGCCGGGCTGGGCGGCGAGCTTTTGCTTGATCGCCGCGTACAGGCAGGTTTCTTCCTCGCTGCCCGGTTTGGCAATGACCGAGGCATCCTTTTCGGCGCGCGCGCCCAGGTGCAGCAGCAGGGTCGCGTCGCCGCCGTCGTCGAGGATCATGTTCGACAGCCCGCCGTCGGACCATTCGAAAATGCGATGGGTGTAATCCCAGTATTCGGTCAGCGATTCGCCCTTGTAGGCGAATACCGGCGTGCCGCCGGCGGCGATGGCCGCCGCCGCGTGGTCCTGGGTGGAGTAGATGTTGCACGAGGCCCAGCGCACCTGGGCACCCAGCGCCTGCAGGGTCTCGATTAGCACCGCAGTCTGGATGGTCATGTGCAGGGAACCGGTAATGCGGGCGCCCTTGAGCGGCTGTTTCGCGGCGTATTCGTCGCGAATCGCCATCAGGCCCGGCATCTCGGTCTCGGCGATGCGGATTTCCTTGCGTCCCCAGTCAGCCAGCGACAGGTCGGCAACTTTGTAGTCGGTAAGGTTTTTGCTATGCGGTACGGCGCTCATCACGCGCTCCTTTCGTTTTAGAAAAAAGTTCGTGAGCGCCGTTGCTATGGTCGACACCCCGAGCCTGGCGGAAAGTGAAATCCGTCGCAACGCTCCTCGGGGGGGAGGCGCATTTTACCCCAATTGCCGCCCTGGGCGCCAGCCCCGGTGTTGGCCGCGGTGTTGCCCCGGGCGCGAAACCCGCGGAGGCGCAAGCGCCTCAGCCCATGTGCATGGTGTGGGGCAGCCAGAGAACTATTTCAGGGAAGGCGAGGAACAGGCTCAGCGTGATCACGTCCGCGACAAAGAACGGCGCGATGCCGCGGAACACGTCACTGAGCGGAATGTCCGGCCGCACGCCGTTTACGACGAAGCAGTTGAGCCCGATCGGCGGCGTGATCAGGCAGATTTCGCACATCTTGACCACCACGATGCCGAACCAGATGGAGTCGAAGCCGAGCGCAATCACTGCCGGATACACCACCGGCAGCGTCAGCAGCATCATCCCGATTGCGTCCATGAACATGCCGAGCACGGTGTAGAACAGCAGGATGCAGATCATGATCAACATCGGCGACAGCGGCAGCGTGACCACCCACTTGGCGAAGGCTTCCGGCAGTCCGGCAAAACCCAGGAAGCGCACGAACATGAGCACGCCCCAGATGATCGAGAAAATCATCACGGTGAGCTTGGCCGTCTCGAGCAACGCCTCGCGCAGACTCTTCCAGCGCATGCCGTGGGCCAGCGCGAGCAGGAAGACGACGCCTGCGCCCAGCGCGCCGGCTTCGGTCGGCGTGGCCCAGCCGTAGTACATGGCGCTGAAAATGATGATCACGACGGCGAAGATGGGCAGCGTCCCGGGCAGCGAGCGCCACCGCTCTCCCCATGTGAAACCGGTGATCGGCCGCCCCAGCTTGGGGTTGATGGTCGACATCACGATGATGATCGCCATGTAGACCAGGGCCGAGACGACGCCCGGCAGGAAACCGGCGACCAGCAGCGCGCCTACGGATTCCTCGACGATGATGGCGTAGATGACGAGCAGCGCGCTAGGCGGAATCAGCGAGGCGAGGGTGCCGCCGGCCGCCACCACGCCCGCGGCGAGGCGCCGGTCGTAGCCGTACTTGAGCATGTCGGGGATGGCGACGCGGGCGAACACGGCTGCGGTCGCCGTGCTCGCGCCCGACACCGCCGCGAATCCGGTCGCGGCCATGACGGTCGCGACTGCGAGCCCGCCCGGGACCCAGCCCAGCCATTTGCGTCCGGCGTCGAACAGCGACTCGGTGATGCCTGCATGAAAGGCGAGATAGCCGATGAGGATGAACATCGGCAGCACGCTCAGCGTGTAGGTGACCACCTTGGAGTGCGGAATCGTGCCGGCCATGCCGGCGCCTGCCTCCCAGCCGACCATGCTGACCAGGCCGAGCATGCCGACCAGCGCCGCGGCGTAGAACACGCGCACGCCGACGAACACCAGCACCACGAGAGCGACGGTGCCGATGATGCCTATGGTGAACGGATCCAAATCAGCCACGTTGCGCGCTCTCTTCGATTTCCCGCGCTGCGATGTCCTCGGCCGTCATCACCCGGGGCACCGCCACGGGTTCGGCCTGCGGGTCCCGCCACAGCCGCGTGTATCCCGCCAGTTGCACCAGCAGCCGCAGCCACAGCAGGGCGAAGGAGACCGGCACCACCAGCTTCGACGGCCACACCGGCAGCTCCGCATCGATGGTGCTGTCACCGAACCGGTAGGCGCGCAGAAAATGCTCGAAGCCGTACCAGGTCAGCACGCCGATCACGAACAGGCCGATGAGGATGCCGGCGATCTCCATGGCGAACTGCGGGCGGCCTTTCGCCATTTTCAGGAACAGTTCCATGCGCACGTGGCCGCCGACGCGCTGGCAATAGGCGATGCCGAGAAACGCGAAGGTCGCGATCGAGATCTCGACAAAGTCGATATAGCCGTACATCGGCACGTTGAATAAAGTTCGACCCAGCACCTGCGCCATGCCGAGCAGCATCAGGCCGAATATGAACAGCGCGGCAACGAGGTTAAACCAGGTCTCGACGCGGCCGAGCAGCAGGTGGACGCGGCTAAGCGCCGGTGCCGCCGTGCTGGGCGCGTCGTCTTGGTCTGGATTCATGCTGATGGGGATGTTCCGGGGGCGCCGACCCCCGGAGTGCGCCGCGGCGGGCTACTTGCCCGCGGTCTTGAATACCAGGTCAAGCACGCCCTGGGCGTCGAACTTGTCTTTGTTGTCCGCCACCCACTTGTCCCACACCGGCTTGCCGGCCACCTTGCGGAATTCGTCCAGTTGCGCATCGGTGTAGGTCACTTCCTTGAGCTTGCTCTGCAGCATCGGCAGGTTCTTCTTGTCGATGTCGACGTAGGCCTGAATCTGCGTCTTGTTGACCTCGTCCTTCGAGTCCATCACCAGCTTCTTGTACTGCTCGGGCAGCTTGCCCCAGGAGGTCTTGTTGAACACGATCGGGCAATCGGAGGTGCCGGGCGACATATTGGTGGTGTACCACTCGGCGACCTCGTGAATCTTGTACGCCACCTGTGCGTAGGTGTAGGGGAGCGAGACCGCGTCCATGGTGCCGCGTTGGATCGAGGTGTAGGTTTCGGTCGCGGTGGTGGTGGTCTTGATCGCGCCCAGCACCACCATCGCATCTCCCAGCCCGCCGCCGGCGCGCACGCGCTTGCCCTTCCAGTCCGCGAGCTTGAGCGGCGGATCGCCTCGGCCGAGGAACTCGTATTGCGGCAGCAGCGTCGAGGCATAGACCATGGCGTTCCAGTTGTCCATGTCGGCCACCAGCGCCGGGTGTTTGTACAGGGCCTCGCGCACCTTGAGCGACACATTCCAGTCGCCCAGCGGCAGGAAGGGCAGCGAGAACACCATGAACGCGGGGTTCTTGCCCGGGCTGTAGAAGTTGCAGAAGTGCGCCCCGTCGATGGCGTTGATCTTGATGCTGTCCAGATTCTCCTTGGCCTTCGACAGCGCCTCGCCGTGGGCCACGCGGATGGTGAAGTTGCCGCCGGTCTTCTTGTCGACGATCGCGGCCAGCTTCTCTATGCCCACGGTGAAAGCGCGCGGGTTGCCCCAAGAGGAAAACTTCCACTCAAGTTTCGGCCCATTTACGTCGGCGGCCGTTGCCGTGCCGGATGCTGCCGCAAACGCGGCCAGAATGGCCGCTGCGGCCAATCGCTGTGCAGGGTTTCGCATAGGTAGTTCCTCCTCATAGTGAAAATCGGCGGAGAAGATCGGGTCCCCTCTCTATTGATCGTCTTTGCCGCAGCGGCTTCGTCGAATCTGCGGCCGCGAAATTCGCGGCGGGTGCTGTCCGCCACCGATTGACCTTAACACAGGGGCCAGCGACTGACAACCGCGGGTCCGGCCGCATTCAGAGGGTCGGGCGCAAAAGAAATGGGCGGCCATGGGCCGCCCGCTGGCGCATATGCCGCGAGGATGTTTCAGGCCGGAACGGCCGCCATCTTGATTCCGGCATCGGCCGCAAGCGCTTGCGCCTTGTCGGTAGCTTCCCAGGTGAACTCCGGCTCGTCGCGGCCGAAATGGCCGTAGGCCGCGGTTTTTTCGTAGATCGGACGCAGCAGGTCGAGCATTTGCACTATGCCCTTGGGGCGCAGGTCGAAATGCTTTTGCACCAGCTCGGACAGCTTTTCGTCCGAAATCTTGCCGGTGCCGAAGGTCGTGACCATGACGCTGGTCGGACGCGCCACGCCGATCGCATAGGACACCTGAATCTGGCACCGGCTCGCAAGGCCGGCGGCGACCACGTTCTTGGCGACGTAGCGCGCGGCGTAGGCGGCGGAACGGTCGACTTTGGATGGATCCTTGCCGGAGAAAGCACCGCCGCCGTGCGGCGCGGATCCGCCGTAGGTATCGACGATGATCTTGCGACCGGTCAGGCCGCAGTCGCCCTTGGGGCCGCCGATCTCGAAGGCGCCGGTCGGGTTGACGAGGTACTTGATGCGGCCGTTGATCATATGCTTGGGCAGGATCGGTCTGATGATCTGCTCGATCACCGCCTCTTCGATCTGCTTGTGCGTCATGCCCGGGGCGTGCTGGGTGGACAGGACCACGGTGTCGATCGAGTCCGCTTTGCCGTCGGTGTAGCGCACGGTGACCTGCGATTTGGCGTCGGGGCGCAGCCACGGCATGCGCCCGTCGCGGCGCAGTTCCGACTGGCGCTCCACCAGACGGTGCGACAGGTGGATCGCCAGCGGCATCAGTTGCGGGGTTTCGTCGCAGGCGTAGCCGAACATCAGTCCCTGGTCGCCCGCGCCCTGATCGAGATCCAGTCCCTTGCCTTCATCCACTCCCTGGGCGATGTCCCTGGACTGCTCGCCATAGGCCACGATCACGGTGCAGGTGTGCGTGTCGAAACCGATAGTCGGATCGTCGTAACCGATGCGCTTGATGGTCTTGCGTGCCACTTCGTTGTAGTTGACCCGCGCGCCGGTGGTGATTTCGCCGGCGAGCACCACCAGATTGTCCTTGAC
>JAENXP010000148.1 GCA_016649475.1 Burkholderiales bacterium
ACCGCTTCCATGTCGCGGTCGTTCAAGAAGGGGATGACCGGCGCCACCAGCACGCCGCAGGGTATTGCGGCCGCGCTCAACGCGTGCAGGACCTCCAGCCGGCGCCTCGGCGCCGATGTGCGCGGTTCCAGCCGGCGCATGAGTTCGTGATCCAGGGTGCCTATGGAAACGAAAACATGGACCAGGCCCTTCTTCGCCATCGGCGCAAGCAAATCGAGATCGCGCTCGACCAGCGCCGACTTGGTGACAATGCCTACCGGGTGATCGTGCTCCGCGAGCACTTCCAGGATGCCGCGGGTAATCCGGTATTTGCGCTCAATAGGCTGGTAAGGGTCGGTGTTGGCGCCAATCGCAATGACCTCGCAGCGATAGCCTGGGCGCGACAATTCGGCGCGCAGCAGTTCCGCCGCATTGGCTTTGGCAAACAGTTTGGTTTCGAAATCCAGACCCGGCGACAGACCGAGATACGCATGGCTTGGGCGCGCGTAGCAATAAATGCAGCCATGCTCGCAGCCTTGGTAGGGATTGATAGACTGGGTAAACGGGATGTCCGGGGAATCGTTGCGACTGATGATGGTGCGTGCCTGGATAAGCGTCACTTCGGTGCGCGGACCGCGTAGCTCGTCCTCATTGAATCCCCAGCCGTCGTCGAAAGCCTCGCGCTCCTGTCGCTCGAAGCGGTTGTGCGGATTGTCCGCCGCGCCGCGCCCCTTGAACCTGATCGGGACGGCGCGCGCCGCACCCGTCCCGGCTTTCATATCACTTTTTTCCGGCGCAATTCCGCGATGGCTGCCGCGTCGTAGCCGTGCGCTCCGAGCACGTCCTCGGTATGTGCGCCGAGTTCGGGCCCGATCCAGTTGATATCGCCCGGGGTGTCCGAGAGCTTGGGCACGACTCCGGGCAGTTTCAACGGCGTACCGTCCCTGAGCGTGAACTGGCGGATCATTTCGCGCGCAAGATATTGCGGGTCGCGCGCGATGTCGGCGATGCTGTAAATCTTCCCGTTCGGCACCTGTGCCTTGTCCAGCATGACCAGCAAATTGGCCGCATCGTGCTCGGCGGCCCAGCCGCCGATCAGCGCGTCGAGTTCGTCGGCACGCTTGGCGCGGCCGGCGTTGTCGGCGAGCGTAGGGTCGCTGCCGAGGTCGTCGCGTCCCATGGCGGCGCACAGCCGCTTGAAAATGCTGTCGCCGTTGGCCGCGATCAGCACGTGCTGACCGTCCTTGGTGAGGTACGTGTTGGAGGGCACTATGCCCGACAGGTTGCTGCCGCTGCGCTCGCGCACCACGCCGTACATGTCGAACTCCGGCAGCGTGCTCTCGAGTACGGAGAACACGGCCTCGTACAGCGCCACATCCACCACCTGGCCTTTGCCGGAAGCGCGGCCGCCGTTCATATTGCGGTGGTGCAACGCCATCATGGTGCCGATGACGCCGTGCAGCGATGCGAGTGTATCGCCGATGGACAGATTGGGCCGCACCGGCGCCCGGTCCGGATAGCCGGTGAGATAGCGCAGCCCACCCATGGACTCGCCGATCGCGCCAAAACCAGCCTGGTCCCGATAAGGTCCACTCTGGCCGAACCCGGACAAGCGCAGCATGATCAGCCCGGGGTTTTCCGCCGCAAGGCGCTCGTAGCCCAGGCCCCACTTTTCCATGGTCCCCGGGCGGAAATTCTCGATCACGATGTCGGCATCCCGGGCCAGATTGCGCACGATCTCCTGCCCTTCAGCCAGGCGCAGGTTGACCGTGACCGATTTCTTGTTGCGCGCCTGCGCGTACCACCAAAGCGACGTGCCGTTGTGCAACTCGCGCCATTGGCGCAGCGGATCTCCGCCGGGCTGCCCGTCGGTCGCCGGCGCCTCGATCTTGATCACCTCGGCACCGAACTCGGCGAACATCTTCCCGGCGAAAGGGCCGGCGATCAACTGACCCAATTCGATGACCTTGATCCCTTCAAGCGGCTTTTTCGCGTTCACAGCAGTCTGCGCTCCACTACGGCCTGGGCCAGCGTGCCGCTGTCCACGTATTCGAGTTCGCCGCCCACCGGTACGCCCCGGGCGATGCGGCTGACCTTGATATCGCGGCCGCGCAGCATTTCTCCGATGTAGTGCGCGGTGGCCTCGCCCTCGTTGGTGAAATTCGTCGCCAGGATTACTTCGCACACGACACCGTCGGTGACACGCGCAAGCAGCCGGTCCAGGCCGACGTCCTTGGGGCCGATGCCGTCGAGCGGCGACAGCCTCCCCATAAGCACGAAATACATCCCCGGAAACGCCAGGGTCTGTTCCATCATCAGCAGGTCGGCCGGCGTCTCGACCACGGCGAGCAACGAGGCGTCGCGCCGTGGCGAACTGCACAACGCGCACATCTCGTCCTCGGTGAAACTATTGCACTTGGCACAGCGGCGTATGCTGCTCAGCGCATTGCCTATGCTCTCGCACAGTTTCTGCGCTCCGTCGCGATCGTGCTGCAACAGGTGATAGGCCATGCGCTGCGCCGATTTCGGTCCGACGCTCGGCAGGCAGCGCAGGGCTTCGATCAGAGCCTCAAGCGAGGACGGCGGTTTCATTCGGGAGCGAAACCCAGGCTAGGAAATGCAGGACCGATCTTGCGGAAATTGCGTTCATCGCCGGAATCTGCGCCAGTCAAAACGGCAGCTTCATTCCCGGCGGCAGCCCCATGCCCGTGGTGAAGCCGCTCATTTTTTCCTGCACCGTCGCCTCGACGCGCCGCACTGCGTCATTTACCGCAGCCGCGACCAGGTCTTCCAGCATTTCCTTGTCGTCGCCGACGAGCGAAGGATCGATGCTGATGCGCTTGACATCGTGCTTGCAGGTCATCACCACCTTGACCATGCCCGCACCCGACTGCCCTTCCACTTCCACGCTGGCAAGCTGCTCCTGCATCTTGCGCATATTGTCCTGCATCTGCTGCGCCTGTTTCATCAGGCCGGCCAATTGACCCTTCATCATGAAGCTCTCTCCTGCTGGTTAACTGTCACAAACGTGCCACAAACGAAGGTGTACCCGCTCTCGTGTTGCATGAATCAGTTGCGCCGACAGCGCGCTTGTCGCCGCAATTACGTGGGTTTGACCGAATCGCTGACGATGGTGGCGTCGAAGGTGTCCATCAGATCGCGCACGAACGCGTCCCCCTGTATCGCCTCCAGCGCCTTGCCCTGGCGCGCTTGGCGCTCGCTCTGCGCCTGAACCGCTGCAGTGTTGCCGCTGATTTCGCCGATCACGAGCTTTAACGCGACGGCTTTGCCGAAATGCTCCTGCAATGCCGCGCGCAGCTTATCTTGGTAGGTCCGGTCCGCCAGGTGCTTGGCGGAAAAAGCCAGACCGAGTTCCATGCTCTCGTCGTCGTAGCCCCGCAACTCGCTTTGCTGGGCAAGCTGTTTGGCGAAGCCGCTGACCTTGAGCTGATTGGCAAGCTTTGGCCAATCGCCGTCGAACGCCGGTCCGGCCGCGGACGCCGCTGCCCCGGCGCTGCGCGAGCCTGTCTTGTCCGATGCAGGTGCTGCCGCACCCGCGTCTCGCGCAATCGGTGCTTCAGGGCGTTTTTTTGCAGGTATCGGGGCGGCAACGGCATTCGCCTCCTGCGGGCGAAACGCCAGCATGCGCATCAGACTCATGCTGAAGCCGGCAAATTCGTCCGGCGCCAGCGGCAGGTCGCGCCTCCCATGCAGCGCGATCTGGTAGTACAACTGCAATTCCTCCGCATCGAACTGCTGCGCCAAAGCCAGAATGCGCTCGCGCTCGGGCAGGTCCGGGCCCAATGCCTCGGGCGCGCTCTGTGCCAGGGCGATCTGATGCAGCAAAGTGGCCAGATCCTGAAGCGCGCCATCGAAAGAGAGGCTGCGCGACTCCATCTCGCCGGCTACTGAGAGCATCGCCCTGATATCCTGCTGCGCCAATCCATCCAACAGCTTGAACAGATAGTCCTGGTCGATTGCGCCCAGCATGGCGCGCACTGCCTCCTCGCTCACTTTCCCGCCGGCGTAGGCGATAGCCTGATCCAGAAGCGACAGCGCGTCGCGCATGCTGCCTTGCGCGGCCCTGGCGATCAGCGCAAGCGCCGCGGGTTCGGAGGCGGTGTTCTCCTCCTTCAGGATATGCCCCAGGTGGCCGTAGATCGCGTCGCGCGGCATCTGCTTCAGGTTGAACTGCAGGCAGCGCGACAGCACCGTGACCGGAATCTTCTGCGGGTCGGTGGTGGCGAGAATGAACTTGATGTGCTCCGGCGGCTCCTCGAAGGTCTTCAGCATCGAGTTGAACGCCTGCTTGGACAGCATGTGCACTTCGTCGATGACGAACACTTTGAAGCGCCCGCGCGTCGGTGCATACACGGCGTTGTCCTGCAGTTCGCGCATGTCGTCGATACCGGTGTTGGTGGCGGCGTCGATCTCGATCAGATCGACGAAGCGGCCGCTGTCGATCTCGGTGCAGGCGGAGCAAACGCCGCAGGGCGTGGCGGTGATGCCGGTCTCGCAATTGAGCGCTTTGGCAAGAATGCGTGCAAGCGTCGTCTTGCCCACGCCGCGCGTACCCGTAAACAGATAAGCGTGGTGCAGGCGTTGCTGCTCCAGCGCGTGGGTGAGCGCGCGCACCACGTGGTCCTGCCCGACCAAGCTGGCAAAATTACGCGGGCGCCACTTGCGCGCAAGGACCTGGTAACTCATGTCGAAATTTTACCAGCGTCGCCGGCGTTGCGGAGAAAGGATTCTGGTTTGGCGAGCCGGACCCCCGGCACTCGCAGTAAATAGCTGTGGCTGCTTCCTTCCGGACCTGACCAGGTTCACTACGCTGCAATGCGGGGCGGCCCGCCGCTGCCATTATGAACGAGGTCGACGCGAACTGCGACATTTTTCGACAGGCCGCGGCCATCAGGCGCGCAAGTCCAGCACCGCGCCCAAGGCCGGGCCAAACGCTCAGCGAGCGCCTGCGGATGATCCGGAGCGCCCGACCACCCGGCGCAGCTGATCCATGGAAAGATTGCCCCCGCTCAGCACCAGAACCACGTTTTTTCCGGCCAGCCGGGGCTTGAGCTTGATCGCCGCGGCCAGCGCCGCCGCGCCCGCACCTTCAGCGAGATTGTGCGTGTGTTCGAGCAGCAGCACGACAGCGTCTTCGATCGCGGCGTCGTCGACCAGCACGAAATCGTCCAGATACTGGCGCATGATCCGCTGTGTGTTCTCGAATGGAACGCGCGTGGCCAAACCCTCGGCGGCGGTGTTCATGTCCGCGCTGACCAGTTTGCCGCAGGCCCAGCTCATCTGCACCGCCGGCGCCTGCGCCGACTGCACCCCGATTACCTGGATCGCCGGGTTGATCGTCTTGGCAACGATGCCGGTGGCGCACACGCCACTGCCCGCGCCGACCGGAACAATGATGGCGTCGACTTCGGGCAAGACTTCGACAATTTCCAGCGCGTAGGTTCCCACGCCGTGGATCAGCCGTTCCTCGGTGGGCCCGACGAAGCGCCCGCCTTGCGCCGCGGCCATAGCCATCACCCACTCGCGCGCGCTGTCGAAGTCGGGCCCGTGAAATTCAACCTCCGCCCCGAGCCCGCGCATCGCCGCAACCTTGCCCGGATTGGCGCCTTCGGGAACCGCGATGGTCGCGCGCACCCCATGCGCCCGTGCCGCATAGGCGTTGCTCTGGCCGTGGTTTCCGGTCGAGGCGGTGAACAGCCCGGACGCGCGCTCTTTGTCATCCAGCTGCGCCACTAGGTTCAGCCCGCCCCTCACTTTGAAAGCGCCTACCGGCAGATGATTCTCATGTTTTACCCAGACGTTGGCCCCGATCAGTGTGCTCAGGCCTGAATAGCGGTACAGGGGCGTGGGCTTGAGGTAGCGGTAAACACGGGGTCGGGCCGCGATAACATCTCGCAGCGTAGGCATTGCGCTGTCCGCCGCCTGCGTTGTCGCTGGCACTTTATGCATGGGTCAAACGCCGGCTCAATATATGCGGTCAGGCGTCGCGCGCGGGTCGCGCATCCGGTACTGGCCCGACTCGACCTGGTGAAAGAACTTCTCGCACATCATATTGAACAGCTCCGGCTCCTCCAGATTGCACGCGTGGCCGGTCTGCGGCATGAACACCAGCCCGGCCGAGGGCATGTGGCGCTTGAGCATCAACGACGCGTCGAGGCAGGGCTCGTCTTCGTCGCCGCTGATGATCAGCGTGGGTACCTTGCACTTCGCCATCTGTTCCTTGAAGTCGTCCAGCGAGGGTCGCAGCGCCTGGTAGCCCTTGAGCGTCAGCGCCGAACCCTGGGCCGAGTGCTGTTTGATCATCTGGGTAAATTCAGTGTAGCC